>NZ_JBTVYK010000009.1:0-117985 GCF_054788135.1 Streptomyces sp. O3 | reverse complement strand
AGGGCGGAACGGGTGGGCACAACCCACCCGACCCCGGTGACCGTTCTCGCTTGGCCCGCAGGGCGACACCCTCCCCCTGAGGGGGACACGGCGCACCCCCGTGAAACCAGGGCCCGCAGGGCGACACCCTCCCCGGAGGGGGACACGGGGTACCCCGTGAAACCAGGGGCGCCTAGTGGCGGTAGAAGATGCGGGTGCCGTATTGGGTGAGGACGCGGCCGTTCCACTCGTGGCCGCCGTCGACGTTGCCGGAGCGCAGCAGCGGGGGATCGATCCCGCGCGCGGCGAGATCGCCGGCCGCGACGGCCATCATGGATTGCAGGATCGCGCTGGTCACCACGCTGGACGCGGGACCGAAGGGCGCGCTGACGCCCTCCGCCGTAAGCTCCGCGTCGCCCACCGCGATCTTGCTGTCGAGCACGACGTCGCAGTGGTCCTTGAGGAAGGTCCCGGACGCGTGCCGGGACTTGGTCTCCGTCGCGTACGCGACGGAGGTCACCCCGATGACCTTCAAACCCAGCGCCCGCGCGTTGATCGCCATCTCGACAGGCAGCGCGTTCCGCCCGGAAAGCGAGATGATCACCAGGACGTCGCCGGGCTGCGCCGGGCTCGTGTCGAGTACGGCGGCCGCGAGCCCGTCCACCCGTTCCAGCGCCGAGCCCAGCGTCGCGGGCATGACGTCGACGCCGACCGTGCCGGGCACCGCGAGAAGGTTCATCAGGGCCAGACCGCCCGCGCGGTAGACGATGTCCTGCGCGGCGAGCCCGGAGTGCCCCGCGCCGAAGGCGAACAGCCGCCCGCCCGCCTCGACGGCGTCGGCGAGCAGCGCCCCGGCCGCCGAGATCGCGTCGGACTCCTCCGCGCGGACCCGTTCGAGCAGGCCGATCGCGGCCTGAAGGTACTGGTCCGCCAGTGTGCTCTCGCCCATGCCCAGGCCCCTCTTCCGTGGTGTCGCGGATCACGTTGCGGTCTGGACCAGTGGGCTGTCAATACGGCCGCACGGGGGTATGGGCGCCCGCTTCACCTGGCGGGGCACGGTTGTCAGCGGTATGCGTCAGAATTGGGGGAGGCGGGTTAGCGCGACGATCGCACATCGAGGGGCACGTATGTCCGGACTGATCGACACGACGGAGATGTATCTCCGCACCATCCTTGAGCTGGAGGAGGAAGGTGTGGTCCCCATGCGCGCCCGAATCGCCGAGCGGCTCGACCAGAGCGGGCCGACCGTCAGCCAGACGGTGGCGAGGATGGAGCGCGACGGCCTGGTCGCCATCGCGAGCGACCGGCACCTGGAGCTCACCGACGAGGGCCGTCGGCTGGCCACTCGCGTGATGCGCAAGCACCGGCTCGCCGAGTGCCTGCTGGTCGACGTGATCGGCCTGGAGTGGGAGCAGGTGCACGCCGAGGCCTGCCGCTGGGAGCATGTGATGAGCGAGGCCGTGGAGCGGCGGGTGCTCGAGCTGCTGCGGCACCCCACCGAGTCGCCGTACGGCAACCCGATTCCGGGCCTGGAGGAGCTGGGCGAGCAGGCGGAGGCGGACCCGTTCCTGGACGAGAGCATGGTCAGCCTCGCCGACCTGGATCCGGGCGACGAGGGCAAGACGGTCGTGGTGCGCCGGATCGGGGAGCCCATCCAGACCGACGCCCAGCTGATGTACACGCTGCGTCGGGCCGGTGTGCAGCCGGGCGCCGTGGTGAGCGTGACGCAGGCCGCGGGCGGGGTGCTGGTGGGCAGCAGCGGGGAGGCGGCGGAGCTGGAGGCGGAGATCGCCTCCCATGTCTTCGTGGCCAAGCGCTGAAGGTCGCCGCCCGGCGGAGGCCTCTTGGTCTTCGCCGCGGTCCCTGTGCGCTCGGGTCCGGGTGTGTGGGGCGCGTTGGGTTGGGGTGGGGCGCGTTGAGTCGGGGCGGTCGTGCGGAATCGGCTGATCCGGTCTCAAATTCCGGGCATTCGTGGTGGCTTGGCGGTACGATTCCCAGACTTACTGCACAGAACCGCAGCGGCCGGGCGTTGCGCGTGCCAGGCTGTCGCGTGAGGCATATGACCTGAGGGCTCTTGACCGGGTGACGGCGGCGTCCGGCGACGTCCGCCCCCGAGTGCGGTCCCTTGCGGTCGAGGAGGGGGCGGGACGATGTGCCGTGGACGTTGCGCGGACCGTCGGGACGCAGAGGGCCCCGGCGCCCTGTGGCGCCGGGGCCTGCCCTCCCCTGTGCTGACCCGGAGCCCCGAGCTCCCAGGGTCATTCCCCTCGGACCGTTTTCCCCGAGCGGCCCGCCTCCCGCAGAAGATCTCCCCTCGGCCGCGCCGATCAATCCTTGAGCGCGGTCACTCGAACGAGGGGTGTTGCCGGAAGAAACGGCGTTCCCGAATGGGAGTTCGATAACGTGCCCGTACCGTGGGACGTATGGGGTCGTTCAGGGAACGAAGGACAGTGGTCAGGGGGGTGCCAGAACTGATGGTGCGGCGCATCGAGGTAACGGGAGCCGGCGGCGTGCGTCTGGCGGCCTGGGAGTTCGCGGACCCGCCGAAGTCCGGGGAGGTCGACCGCTCACCCGGCGTGCTGTTATTGCACGGCCTGATGGGCCGCGCCTCACACTGGGCGGGCACCGCCCGCTGGCTCGCCGAGCGGCATCGCGCGGTCGCACTCGACCAGCGCGGCCACGGCCAGAGCGACAAACCGGCCGACGGGCCGTACAGCCGCGAGGCCTATGTGGACGACGCCGAGGCCGCGCTGGTCCAGCTCGGCCTCGCCCCCGCCGTGCTGATCGGACACTCCATGGGCGCGCTCACCGCCTGGCAGCTCGCCGCCCGCCGCCCCGATCTGGTGCGGGGACTGATCATCTGCGATATGCGGGCCTCCGCGCTCGGCGCGGCCTCACAGCGCGAGTGGGAGGACTGGTTCAAGACCTGGCCGGTGCCGTTCGCCACCCTCGCCGACATCCGCAAGTGGTTCGGCGAGGACGACCCCTGGGTGGAGCGCCCCAACCCGGCGCGCGGCGCCTTCTACGCCGAGGTGATGGCCGAGCACCAGGACGGCTGGCACCCCGTGTTCTCCCGCGACCAGATGCTCGCCTCACGCGCCACCTGGGTGTACGACGCGCACTGGGAGGAGCTGGCCCAGGTGCGGTGCCCCGCGCTCGTGGTGCGCGGCCTGGACGGCGAGCTGGGGCGCGCCGAGGCGCAGGAGATGGTCCGGGTCCTCCCGCGCGGCGCGTACGCGGAGGTGCCGGACGCCGGGCATCTCGTCCACTACGACCAGCCCGACAGCTGGCGCACGGCCGTCCAGCCGTTTCTGGACGGCGTGCTGGCTGTCTGAGTGGGGTGGGCGGTCAGAGCCTGTCGGTGATGTCGTCGTAGCCGACGATCTCGCGCGGGCTACGGCTGCCGGGGCCCGTGTAGCGCGCCGACGGGCGGACCAGGCGGCCGGTGCCGTGCTGCTCCAGGATGTGCGCGCTCCAGCCCGCCGTACGGGCGCAGGTGAACATCGAGGTGAACATGTGCGCCGGGACCTCGGCGAAGTCCAGCACGATCGCCGCCCAGAACTCCACGTTGGTGGCCAGCACCCGGTCCGGGCGGCGCGCGTGCAGCTCGTCGAGCGCGGCCTCCTCCAGCGCCCTGGCCACCTCGAAGCGCGGCGCGCCCAGCTCCTCGGCCGTACGGCGCAGCACGCGGGCCCGCGGGTCCTCGGCGCGGTAGACGCGGTGCCCGAAGCCCATCAGCCGCTCGCCCCGGTCGAGCGCCCGCTTGACGTAGGCCCTGGCGTCTCCGGTGCGCTCGATCTCCTCGATCATGCCGAGCACCCGCGAGGGCGCGCCGCCGTGCAGCGGCCCCGACATGGCGCCGACGGCCCCGGACAGCGCCGCGGCCGCGTCGGCGCCGGTCGACGCGATCACCCGAGCGGTGAAGGTGGACGCGTTCATGCCGTGTTCCGCGGCCGACGTCCAGTACGCGTCGACCGCCTTGACGTGCTTCGGGTCGGGCTCGCCGCGCCAGCGGATCATAAACCGCTCGACCACCGAGGCGGCCTTGTCGATCTCACGCTGCGGCACCATCGGCAGGCCCTGCCCGCGCGCCGACTGGGCCACGAAGGAGAGCGCCATCACGGCGGCCCGCGCCAGGTCGTCGCGCGCCTGGGCGGCGTCGATGTCGAGCAGCGGTTTCAGACCCCACACCGGGGCGAGCATGGCGAGCGCCGACTGCACGTCCACGCGGATGTCGCCGGAGTGCACCGGGATCGGGAAAGGCTCGGCGGGCGGCAGTCCGGGGTTGAACGCGCCGTCGACCAGGAGGCCCCACACGTTGCCGAAGGACACCTGGCCGACCAGGTCCTCGATGTCGACGCCGCGATAGCGGAGCGCGCCGCCTTTCTTGTCGGGTTCGGCGATCTCCGTCTCGAACGCGACGACTCCTTCAAGTCCGGGTACGAAGTCGGACATCAGGCGGCTCCTCATGATCTGTGCGGGCAGACGGTGACTCCGGGAAGTCAGGACGATATCTCTTAGTGCCACCTTTGGGCAGGGCGCACGGCACTCAGTGCCATGTGATGCCCCTACCGGGGAGTGGTGTGTGCGCCGTGTGAGGGAAGATGAGCGCGTGACTGATCCCGCCATTGACGGCCCTGTTGACGGCCCCGTCGACCCCGCAGGCATGCGTGAGCACTACCGCGAGGAGGGGCTCGGGGAGTCCTCGCTCGCCGCCGACCCGATGCGGCAGTTCGCCCGCTGGTTCGAGCAGGCGGCACGGGACGCCGAGCTCATCGGGCTCTACGAACCCAACGCGATGGTCGTCTCCACCGCCGACGCCGACGGCCGCCCCAGTTCCCGTACGGTGCTGCTCAAGGGGTACGACGAGCGAGGCTTCGTCTTCTACACCAACTACCTCTCGCGCAAGGCCCGCGAGATCGACGCCAACCCGGCGGTCGCGCTGCTCTTCCCCTGGCACGCCCTGGCCCGCCAGGTTGTCGTCACGGGCACGGCCGCGCGCGTGGGGCGCGACGAGACCGCCGCGTACTTCCGCACCCGCCCGCACGGTTCGCAGCTCGGCGCCTGGGCCAGCGCGCAGTCGTCCGTGGTCGCCGACCGTGCCGAGCTGGACCGCTCGTACGAGGAGCTGGCGGCCCGCTATCCGGAGGGCTCGCAGGTGCCGGTACCGCCGCACTGGGGCGGCTACCGGGTGACGCCGCGCACGGTGGAGTTCTGGCAGGGCCGCTCGAACCGGCTGCACGACCGGCTGCGCTACGTCCCGGCGCCGGGCGGCGCGGGGTGGGCCGTGGAGCGGCTGGCCCCGTAAGCCCCGTAGGGCGCGTGCGGAGCGTCAGGTCAGGGTCTCGTCCAGGATCGCCGCCCACTGGGCCACCACGCGGTCGCGGCGCGCCGCGTCGTCGGTGAGGAGGTTGGCGAGCCCCAGGCCGCGGGCCATGTCGAGCAGGCCCTGCACCGTCTCGCGGACGCCGGGGCGCGACTCGTCCGCGCCCAGCAGTTCCACGGCGATGCGGTGGGTCTCGCGGCCGACGCGGGCCTCCAGCTCGGTCACCCGTACGCGTAGCTGCTCCTCGTTGGACGCGGCCACCCACAGGTGCAGCGCGGCCCGGAACAGCGGACCCGTGTAGAGCTCGACCAGGGCCGCCACGACCGCCGTCCGGTCCTGTACGGGCAGCTCGCGCAGGGCGTGCGAGCGCTGCTCGGAGACGTACTCGACGGCCGCCGTGAACAGGTCCTCGCGGGTCGGGAAGTGGTGCTGCGCCGCGCCCCGCGAGACACCGGCGCGCTCGGCGACCACGGAGACCGTGGAGCCCGCCCAGCCACGCTCGGCGAGGCAGGCCACGGCGGCCTCAAGGAGCCGCTGCCGGGTGACCCGGCTGCGGTCCTGTTTCGGCGCCCGCTCGGGCTGACCGGCGCGGTCGGGCTGGTTGGAGCTGTCGGGGCGGGTCACAACACCCATGGCGCGTCCCGTCGTTCGAGGAGTGCGGTGATGCCTTCGCGCGCGTCGGGAGACTTGAACAGCCGCGCCGACTCCAGGACGAGCTGTTCCTCGTCCCGGTCGAAGACCCTCAGCACCTTAGCCGCGAGCAGCTCCTTCGTCGCGGCCAGGGCGCTCGGCGCGGCCCTGCGCAGCCCGTCCAGGACCGGCGCGAGCGCGTCGTCCACGTCTCCCGGCGCGGCCACGGTGACCAGCCCGAT
This sequence comes from Streptomyces sp. O3, assembly GCF_054788135.1. NCBI lineage: Bacteria > Bacillati > Actinomycetota > Actinomycetes > Kitasatosporales > Streptomycetaceae > Streptomyces > Streptomyces sp. O3. The sequence continues at coordinate 111,808 of NZ_JBTVYK010000009.1, read as the reverse complement.
CCTGGCCGCCTCGGCCGCGTCGAAGCGCTCCCCGGTGAGGTAGTACCGGGACGCCGCGCGGGGTTCGAGCCGCGGCAGCAGCGGCAGCGAGATCACCGCGGGCGCGACCCCGATCCGTACCTCCGTGAACGCGAAGTCGGACCCCGCCGACGCGACCGCGATGTCGCACGCGCCCAGCAGCCCGAGCCCGCCCGCCCGCGCCTTGCCCGCCACCCGCGCCACCACCGGCTTGGACAGCCCGACCAGCTGCCGCAGCAGCCTGACGAACGCGTACGGGTTCGGCGGCTCCTTGAGATCGGCGCCCGCGCTGAAGGTGCCCCCGGCGTGCGTGAGGACGACCGCCCGCACGCCGGGATCGTCCTCGCACGCCCGCAGCGCGTCACCCAGGCGGTCGACGAGGCGCGCGGAGAGAGCGTTGCGGTTGTGCGGCGAGTCGAGCGTGAGGATCGCGATCCCCCGCTCGTCCCGCCGCCCGACGAGCGTGTCCGTCACCCGGTCTCCTTCTCTGTGGCCCGCAGCTCACGCCGCAGGATCTTCCCGCTGGCCGCCCGCGGCACGCTCTCGACGAACTCCACCGCGCGGACCTTCTTGTACGGCGCGACCCGCTCGGCGACATACGCCATGACCTCGTCGCCCGACAGCTCGACGCCCGGCTGGCGCACCACGAACGCCTTGGGGACCTCCGCGCCGTCCGCGTCGTAGACGCCGATCACCGCCGCGTCGGCGATCCGCGGGTCGGTGAGCAGCAGTGCCTCCAGTTCGGCCGGGGCGACCTGGTACCCCTTGTACTTGATCAGCTCCTTGACCCGGTCGACGACGAACAGCCAGCCGTCCGCGTCGACCCGTCCGATGTCCCCGGTGTGCACCCAGCCGTCCGCGTCGATCATGTCGGCGGTGGCGTCAGGGCGGCCGAGATAGCCCTTCATCACCTGCGGGCCGCGGATCGCGATCTCGCCGTCCGCGCCGGGTCCGGCGTCGCGGGACGGGTCGTCGAGGGACAGGATCCGCATCTCGGTCGAGGGGATGAGCTTGCCGACGGCGCCGGGCGGGCCGCTCTCGGCGTGCGGCGGCGTCATGTGCGTGGCGGGCGACAGCTCGGTCATCCCGTACGCCTGTCCGACGAACGGCACGCCGATGCGCCGGGCGCAGGCCGTCGCCAGCGCGCCGTCCAGCGGGGCCGCCGCGCTGATCAGATAGCGCAGCGACGACAGGTCGTACCGCTCGACCGCCGGGTGCTTGGCGAGCGCGAGCACCACCGGGGGCGCCACATACAGGCCGGTGATGCGGTGCTGCTCGATGGCCGCGAGGAAGGTCTCGAGGTCGAAGCGCGGCAGAACGACCACGCGGGCGCCGTCTCGCAGAGGTGCGTTCATCAGGGCGGTCAGGCCGTAGATGTGGAAGAACGGCAGGACCGCGAGGATGCGGTCGTCGGGGCCGCCGGGGATGACCGGGTGGAGCTGCGCCAGGTTGGTGGCGATGGAGCGGTGGGTGAGCATCACGCCCTTGGGAACGCCGGTGGTGCCCGACGAGTAGGGCAGTACGGCGACGTCTTCGGCCGGGTCGATGTCGACGGCGGGTTCCGGGGCGGTGGTGCCGGCCAGCAGGTCGGGTACTGAACGGTGGCCGTCGCCGCGGTCGCAGAGGAAGATCTCCCGGATGCCGCCGGTGAGTTCGGCGGCGGCGCGGGCCGCGCCGAGCAGCGGGGACACGGTGACGATCCAGATCGCACCGGAGTCGCGGAGCTGCTTGGCGAACTCCTCGGCCGTGGCGAGCGGATGGACCGTGGTCACCGTCGCGCCCGCGCGGGTCGCGGCGTAGAACACGACCGGGTAGGCCACGCTGTTGGGGCTGTGCAGCGCCAGGACGTCGCCCTTGCGGATCCCGGCCTCGGCGAGAGCCGCGGCGAGGCGGCGGTGGTGGGCGTCGAGCTGGGCGTAGCTGAGGGTCGTGCCGTCCACTCCGTCGACGAGGGCGGGGAGTTCGCCGTACTCGGCGGCGCGGCCCAGTACGGCGTCGTGGATGGGCACGTTGAGGGGCGGTACGTCTGCGAACTCGCTCTGGAACACCATGGCGGGCCCTCCGGGGGGGGGGGTGTGGGGCGGGGGGGGGGGGGGGCTGGGCCCGGTCGAAAACCACCCCCCGTGGCCCGGGGGGGGGGGCGGGGGGTTTTTTCACGACAGGGCCTAGGACGCCCCCACCATTGGAGCTCATCCGGCCGTCGAGGGCAGGGGAACTAGTAACTCTTGGGCAGCCCGAGCGTCTGGTGGGACACGTAGTTCAGGATCATGTCGCGGCTCACCGGCGCGATCCGCGCCACCCGTGACGCCAGGACCAGCGACGCCAGGCCGTACTCCCGTGTGAGGCCGTTGCCGCCGAGCGTGTGCACCGACTGGTCCACCGCCTTGACGCACGCGTCCGCCGCCGCGTACTTCGCCATGTTCGCCGCCTCGCCCGCGCCCGCGTCGTCGCCCGCGTCGTACAGCGCCGCGGCCTTCTGCATCATCAACCGGGCCAGCTCCAGCTCGATATGACACTGCGCCAGCGGGTGGGCGATCGCCTGGTGCGCCCCGATCGGCGTCTTCCAGACGCTGCGCTCCTTGGCGTACTCCACCGCGCGGCGTACCGCGTACCGGCCCATGCCGAGCGCGAACGCGGCCGTCATGATCCGTTCCGGGTTGAGCCCGGCGAACAGTTGGAGCAGGCCCGCGTCCTCGTCGCCGACGAGCGCCGATGAGGGCAGCCGCACCTCGTCCAGCACCAGCTCGAACTGCTTCTCGGCCGCCTGGAGTTCCATGTCGATCGGGTGGCGCTGGAACCCTTCGGCGTCCCGCGGGACGATGAACAAGCAGGGCTTGAGCTTGCCGGTGCGGGCGTCCTCGGTGCGGCCGACGATGAGCGTGGCGTCGGCGATGTCCACACCGGAGATGAAGACCTTGCGGCCGGTGAGCACCCAGTCGCCGCCGTCGCGGCGCGCCGTGGTGGTGATCCGGTGCGAGTTGGAGCCCGCGTCCGGCTCGGTGATGCCGAAGGCCATGGTGCGGGCGCCGTCCGCGAGGCCCGGCAGCCACTGGCGTTTCTGCTCTTCGGTGCCGAAGCGGGCGATCACGGTGCCGCAGATGGCGGGCGACACCACCATCATCAGCAGCGGGCTGCCCGCCGCTCCCAGCTCCTCCAGGACGATGGACAGTTCGGCGATGCCGCCGCCTCCGCCGCCGTATTCCTCGGGGAGGTTGACGCCCAGGTAGCCGAGCTTGCCCGCCTCCGCCCAGAGTTCTCGGGGGTGGCCGCCGTCGCGTACGACGTCGGTCAGGTACGCGCGGCCGTAGCGGGCGCCGAGCGCGGCGACGGCGGCGCGCAGGTCCTGGTGCTCCTGGCTTTCGATGACGGGGCTCGTGTGCGCGGTACTCCTCATGCGGGTGGTTCCTCCTCGTGTACGACGGCGAGCAGGGCGCCGACCTCGACCTGGCGGCCGGGTTCGGCGTGCAGAGCGGTGAGCGTGCCGGAGGCCGGAGCGGTGACGCGGTGCTCCATCTTCATGGCCTCCAGCCAGAGCAGCGGCTGTCCTGCCTGTACGCGGTCGCCTTCGGCGAGCCCGTCGGCTACGCGCACGACCGTGCCGGGCATGGGGGCGAGCAGGGAGCCGGGGTCCTGGTGCCCGGTGGCGGGGTCGGGGAAGCGGGGGCGGGGGGTGAAGGTGTGGGAGCGGGTGGGCGTGTCGACGTACACCCGGCCGTGGCTGTGGCCGTGTCCGTGGCCGCGCTCGCGGCTGTGGCCGTCGGCGGCGTCGTCGTACGCGGTGACCTCGAAGCGGTGCTGTACGCCGTCGACTTCGAGGCGGACGCGGTGCTCGGTCGCGTCGAGTACGCGGATGTCCGGGTGTCCGTCGGGGGTGAGCCCGTCGCGGGTCCGCCAGTAGCGCACCTCGTGGTCGCCGGTGCGGCCCCGGTAGGCCTTGAGCTGGGGCTGTGAGGGCAGGTTCCGCCAGGCTCCGGCGCGGGTGCCGCCCCGCGCGGTCCTGCTGGCCGCGTCCGCGAGGGCCGCCGCGAGGGCGGCGACGGCTTCGCCGTCCGGCGGGGACGCGGTGAGGTCGTCCAGGTGGCGTGCGTAGAAGCCCGTGTCGACGTCGCCCGCGGCGAACTCCGGGTGCCGCAGGGACCGTACGAGCAGCTCGCGGTTGGTCACCGGGCCGTGCACACGGGACCGTTCCAGCGCCCCGGCCAGCTTGCGGACGGCCTCCGCGCGCGTCGGGGCCCACGCCACGACCTTCGCGAGCATCGCGTCATAGTGGACGCCGACCGCGTCGCCGTCCCGGTAGCCGGTGTCCAGGCGGACGCCGGGCGGCGCGGGGACGTCGATCCGGTGCAGCGTCCCGGTCTGCGGCGCCCACCCCCGCTCCGGGTCCTCCGCGTACAGGCGGGCCTCCACGGCGTGGCCGCGCGGCGACGGCGGGGCGGGCTCCAGCGCCCCGCCTTCCGCGACGCGCAGTTGCCGTGCGACCAGGTCGAGGCCGAAGACCTCTTCGGTCACCGGGTGTTCGACCTGGAGACGGGTGTTCATCTCCAGGAAGCAGGCGCGGCCTTCGCCGGTGACCAGGAACTCGACGGTCCCGGCGCCCCGGTAGCCGACGGCCCGCGCCGCCGCCGTGGCGAAGGCGTGCAGCGAGGCGCTCAGTTCGTCGGGCAGGCCCGGCGCCGGGGCCTCCTCGATGACCTTCTGGTGGCGGCGCTGGAGCGAGCAGTCGCGGGTGCCGAGCGCCCAGACCGTTCCGTGCCCGTCGGCGAGTATCTGCACCTCGACATGCCGGCCCCGCTCGATGTACGGCTCGACGAACACCTCGCCGTCCCCGAACGCACTCAGCGCCTCGGCCTCGGCGGCCGCCAACTCACCCGGCAGGTCTTTCAGTTCCCGTACGACGCGCATACCGCGCCCGCCGCCGCCCGCCGCCGCCTTGATCAGCAGCGGGAGGGCGTCGGCGGTGGCCGCCTCCGGCCGCACCGGGTCGAGCAGCGGCACGCCCGCCGCGGCCATCAGCTCCTTGGCGCGGGTCTTGGACGCCATCGCCTCGATCGCCTCGGGCGGCGGCCCGACCCAGACGAGCCCCGCGTCCAGGACCGCGCGCGCGAACTCCGCGTTCTCGGAGAGGAATCCGTAGCCGGGGTGCACAGCGTCCGCCCCGGCCGCCTGCGCGGCCTTCACCACCAGGTCGCCGCGGAGATAGGTGTCGGCGGGCGCGGTGCCCGGCAGCCGTACGGCCGTGTCCGCTTCGCGTACGTGCAGGGCGTCGGCGTCCGCGTCGGAGTGCACGGCGACGGTGGCGATGCCGAGTTCGCGGCAGGTGCGGAAGACCCGGCAGGCGATCTCGCCGCGGTTGGCTACGAGTACAGACTTGATCATCGTCGGGAACGTCCTCACATCCGGAATACGCCGAAGCCGCCGCGGGCGCCTTCGTACGGGGCCGTGTGGATCGCGGACAGGCACAGGCCGAGCACGGTGCGGGTGTCGCGCGGGTCGATGACGCCGTCGTCGTACAGCCGCCCGGACAGGAACATCGGCAGCGACTCGGACTCGATCTGCTGCTCCACCATGGCGCGCAGCGCGGCGTCCGCCTCGTCGTCGTACGGCTCGCCCTTGGCGGCGGCGGACTGCCGGGCGACGATCGACAGGACGCCCGCGAGCTGCTGCGGGCCCATGACCGCGGACTTGGCGCTGGGCCAGGCGAACAGGAAGCGGGGGTCGTAGGCGCGGCCGCACATGCCGTAGTGCCCGGCGCCGTAGCTCGCGCCCATCAGGACGGACAGGTGCGGGACGGTGGAGTTGGACACCGCGTTGATCATCATCGCGCCGTGTTTGATGATGCCGCCCTGCTCGTACTCCTTGCCGACCATGTAGCCGGTGGTGTTGTGGAGGAAGAGGAGGGGGATGTCACGCTGGTTGGCGAGCTGGATGAACTGGGCGGCCTTCTGCGACTCCTCGCTGAACAGGACGCCTTGGGCGTTGGCGAGCACGCCGATCGGGTAGCCGTGCAGGGTGGCCCAGCCGGTGACCAGGCTCGGCCCGTACAGCGGCTTGAACGCGTCGAAGTCGGATCCGTCGACGATACGGGCGATGACCTCGTGCGGGTCGAAGGGGACCTTCAGATCGCCGGGCACGATGCCGAGCAGTTCGCCCTGGTCGTACTTGGGCGGCTCGGCGGGCCTGGGATCTGCGTACGCCTTGCGCCAGTTGAGGCGGGCGACGACGCGGCGGGCCTGGCGCAGCGCGTCGGGTTCGTCGGCGGCGAGGTAGTCGGCGAGCCCCGAGGTGCGGGCGTGCATCTCGGCGCCGCCGAGCGACTCGTCGTCGCTCTCCTCGCCGGTGGCCATCTTCACCAGCGGGGGCCCGCCGAGGAAGACCTTCGCCCGCTCCTTGACCATGATCACGTGGTCGCAGAGGCCGGGGACGTACGCGCCGCCCGCCGTGGAGTTGCCGAACACCACGGCGATGGTGGGGATTCCGGCCGCGGACGACTGGGTGAGGTGCTTGAACAGCGCCCCGCCCGGAATGAAGATCTCCTTCTGCGACGGCAGGTCGGCGCCGCCGGACTCGACGAGATGGATGGACGGGAGGCGGTTGGCGTGGCCGATCTCATGGCCGCGGAAGGCCTTCTTGAGGGTCCAGGGGTTGGACGCGCCGCCGCGTACGGTCGGGTCGTTGGCGGTGATCAGGCACTCCACGCCCGATACGGTGCCGATGCCGCAGACCATGGACGCGCCTACCGGGTAGTCGCTGCCCCAGGCGGCGAGCGGCGACAGTTCCAGGAACGGGGTGTCGGGGTCGAGCAGCAGCTCGACGCGCTCGCGGGCGAGGAGTTTGCCTCGCCCGCGATGCCGGTCGACGTACTTCTCGCCGCCGCCCGCGAGGGCTTTGGCGTGCTCGGCCTCCAGCTCGGCGAGCTTGTCGAGCATGGCGGCGCGGTTCGCGGTGTAGTCGGGGGTGGTCGGGTCGACGGCGGTGGGGAGAGTGGTCACTTGGCACCTCCGGTGCGGGTGAGTGCGGGCGAGCGTTGGGCGCCTGCGGCGGACGTCTCCCCCATAGGCGAAGAACACCTCACGGCAGCAACCCCACCGGCACCTCGACCTCCCGCGCCCGCAGCCACTCCCCCACCGCCTTCGCCTGCGGGTCGAAGCGCGCCTGGGCGGCCACGCCCTCGCCCAGCAGCCCTTCGACCACGAAGTTCAGCGCGCGCAGGTTCGGCAGGGCGTGCCGGGTCACCGGCAAGGGGGCCGTCTCCGGCAGGAGTTCGCGGAAGAGGTCCACGGTCAGCGTGTGCGCGAGCCACCGCCACGCCTCGTCCGACCGCACCCACACACCGACGTTGGCGTCCCCGCCCTTGTCGCCGCTGCGGGCCCCGGCGACCCGGCCCAGCGGAACCCGGCGGGTGGCCGCCATGGACGGCAGCGGCGGCGGCAGCGGCGGCTCCGGCACCGCGTCGAGCGGGCGCGTGCGCGGCGGTCCTGGCGGCACGACCCGCCGCCCGTCCGGCAGCACCGCCGTGTGCGGCACCGAGTCCCGCTCGACGTACGCCGCCTCGAAGACCCCGTACGGCGTCCCCTTGCCCGGCGGGGCCGTCACATGGAAGCCGGGATAGCTGCCGAGCGCCAGTTCGATCGCCGCGCCGCTCACCGCGCGCCCCGCTACCCGCTGTTCGGGGTCGCGGACGACGAGCCGCAGCAGCGCGCTCGCGGTCTCCTCGGTGGCCGCGTCCGGCCGGTCGGTGCGGGCCAGCTCCCACCGCGTCTCGGCCGGGCGGGACTTGCTCAGCGCGTCCTCCAACTGGGCCCGCACCAGCGCCGCCTTGGCCTCGATGTCGAGCCCGGTGAGCACGAACACGACCTCGTTGCGCCAGCCGCCCAGCCGGTTGAGCCCGACCTTGAGCGCGGGCGGCGGGGGTTCGCCCCGTACGCCCTCGATCCGCACCCGGTGCTCGCCGTCCCCGGTGAGCCGTACGGTGTCGAGGCGGGCCGTGACGTCGGGGCCCGCGTACCGGGCGGGGCCCGTCTCGTACAGGAGCTGCGCGGTGACGGTGCCGGTGTCGACGACGCCGCCGGTGCCGGGGTGTTTGGTGATGACGCTGGACCCGTCCTCGTACACCTCGGCGAGCGGGAAGCCGGGGCGGCGGAGCACGTCGCCCGCACGGCTCGCGTGCTCCGCGCGGCTCGCGTGCTCCATGTGCTCCGTGAAGAAGGCGTAGTTGCCGCCCGTCGCCTGTGTCCCGCACTCCAGGACGTGCCCGGCGACCACGGCGCCCGCGAGCCGGTCGTACGCGTCGGGCGGCCAGTCGAACCACCACGCCGCGGGCCCGCTGACCAGCGCCGCGTCCGTGACCCGCCCGGTGACCACGACGTCGGCCCCGGCGCGCAGGCACGCGGTGATGCCGCCGCCGCCGAGGTAGGCGTTGGCGGTGAGGACGCCGTCGCCCCAGCCTCCGCGCGCGAGTAGGTCGTCGCCCTCCACGTGCGCGACCCGCACCGGCACGCCGACTCGCTCGGCCAGGTCGCGGATCTCGGCGGCGAGTCCGGCCGGGTTGAGGCCGCCCGCGTTGGCGACGACGCGCACACCGCGCTCGCACGCCAGCGCCAGGCACTCCTCCAGCTGCCGCAGGAAGGTCTTGGCGTACCCGAGGTCCGCGTCGCGCAGCCGGTCGCGTCCCAGGATGAGCATGGTCAGTTCGGCGAGGTAGTCGCCGGTGAGGACGTCGAGCGGCCCGCCGGTGAGCATCTCGCGCAGGGCGTCGAAGCGGTCGCCGTAGAAGCCGGAGGCGCTCCCGATCCGCAGCGGCCCCACGCCCGGCCGCACGCCCTCACTCACCGGGGGTCCCCGCCTCCCCAGGGGTCCCTTGCTTCGGTTCCCGTCCCTTGCCCGGCGGGCCCGCGAAGGCCTGGGCGATGTCCAGCCAGCGGTCCGCGTCCGCGCCCTCGGCCCGTACCGCCAGGTCCGCGCGGTGCGCCCGCCGGGTCACCAGGAGGCAGAAGTCGTACGCGGGTCCGGTGACGCGCTGGGCGGCGTCCTCGGGCCCGTACGCCCAGACCTCGCCGTCGGCGCCGTCGAGCTCGACCCGGAACTCCTCGCCGGGCGTCGGCAGCCCCCGTACCCCGAAGGCGTAGTCCCGCGCACGGACGCCGATCCGCGCCACATGCCGCAGTCGGGCGGTGGGTGCGCGGCGCGTCCCGAGGCCGTCGGCGATGTCCTGGCCGTGCGCCCAGGTCTCCATCAGCCGCGCGGTGGCCATCGCCGCGGCCCCCATCGGGGGCCCGTACCAGGGGATGCGGGTGCCGGGCGGCGCGGCGCGCAGCACCCCCAGCAGCTCCGCGCGGCCGTCGCGCCAGTGGGCGAGCAGGGCGGCGGGCGGCAGGGCCGCGCCCTCGTCGGCGGCCGCGTCGACGAACGAGTCGGGGGCGGCCAGGGCCTTCTCGGCCTCCTCGGCGAAGGCATCCGGCTCGGTGGCGGCGAGCAGCGCGGCCCGGTCCGTCCAGGCGAGATGGGCGATCTGGTGGGCGATCGTCCAGCCTTCCGCGCTGCTGGGCCAGGACCACTGCGACTGGCTCAACCCGCTCACGGCAAGGTCGAGTTCCTCGCCCTCGTCACGCAGATCGTCGAACACGGGCACGGGGTCGGACACGGCGCGCTCCCCTCACGGGACGTCGGTGTGTCCGCGAGCATGACAGCGCCCAGAGAAACAATCAAGCGTGCTTGGATTATTTACGCCTCGCTCCGGCACCCGCCTGAGTCCGCACCGCACCCATGCTCGCCACGACGACCAGCGCGATCGCCAGCGCGTCGGTCGCGGACAGCGCCTGACTCAGGATCAGGAATCCCGCCCCGGCCGCCATCGCGGGCTCCAGACTCATCAGGACCGCGAACGTCGACGCGGGCATCCTGCGCAGCGCGAGCAGCTCCAGCGTGTACGGCAGCACGGAGGACAGCACGGCGACGGCGGCCCCGAGCGCCAGGATGGTCGGGTCCAGCAGCTTCCCCCCGGCCTCGATCGCACCGAACGGCAATATCAGCAGCGCCCCGATCGCCATGGCCAGCGCGAGCCCGTCCGCCTGCGGGAAGCGCCGCCCGGTCTTGGCGCTGAAGACGATGTACGCGGCCCACATGACCCCCGCGCCGAGCGCGAACGCCGCGCCCACCGGATCGAGCCCGTCGAAGCCGCCCGAGTGGCCGCCGCTGAGCAGGAAGACCCCGCCGAGCGCCAGCGCGGCCCACACCACGTTGACGGCGCGGCGCGAGACGAAGACGGACAGCGCGAGCGGGCCGAGCACCTCAAGCGTGACGGCCGGGCCGAGCGGGATGCGGTCGATGGCCTGGTAGATGAACGCGTTCATGGCGGCCAGCACCACGCCGAAGGCGACGACCGTGCCCCAGTCGGCACGCGAGTGCCCGCGCAGCCTGGGGCGGCAGATGAGCAGGAGCACCACGGCGGCGGCGACGAGGCGCAGGGTGACGATGCCGACGACCCCGGCGCGCGGCATCAGCGTCACCGCGACGGCGGCGCCGAACTGCACCGAGAACCCGCCCGCGAGCACCAGTCCGACCGGCCCGAGCGACCCCCGCCGCCGTGCGGACCCGGCCGCCTCGGGTCGTGCGGCCTTCGCACCGACGGCCGCCGCGGCCGGGGACGACTCTGGCTGCGCGGATGTGTTCACGGGACCGCCCTTAGTTCATGGTGAAGTACCTATCGGTGGAAGATATTGGACCACAGTCAGTCCCGTCTTCTCCTTTTGCAGGTTACGAGAGCGGCCCAGGGCGCGCATAGGCGTCCCATATTGAGGACATTCGACGCTTACGGCATATGACCCTTCGGTATGCGCCCCTCAGAGCGTTCGCTCGTCAGGGCATTCGGTTGTCAGGTCGTTCGGTCGTTCGGTCGTCCAGCGCGTCCGCGAGGACCTCCGCCAGGTGCCGACCGGGCCGGCCGGCCAGCTGTTCCAGCTGCGTACGGCAGGAGAACCCGTCCGCCAGCACCGCCGCGCCCTCGGGGGCGTCGCGCACCGACGGCAGAAGCTGCTCCTCGGCGCAGGCGACCGACACCTCGTAGTGCCCGGCCTCGAATCCGAAGTTCCCGGCGAGCCCGCAGCAGCCGCCGCTCAGCTCACCCGTGAGGCCCGCCTGCTCGCGCAGGCGGCGTTCGGCGGCGTCGCCCAGGACCGCGTGCTGGTGGCAGTGGGTCTGGCCGACGGCGGGGCGGTCGACGCGGGGCGGGGTCCAGTCGGGTGCGTACTCCTCCAGGGTCTGGGCGAAGGTGCGGACCGCGGTGGCCAGGCGCTGGGCGCGCAGGTCGCCGGGGCCGAGCAGTTCCGGCAGGTCGGTCTTGAGCGCGGCGGCGCAGCTCGGCTCCAGGACGACCAGGGGCGTGTCGGGGTCGAGGCCGTCCAGGGCGGCCAGAGTGCGGCGCATGACGGTGCGCGCCTGGTCCAGCTGACCGGTCGAGACGTACGTCAGGCCGCAGCACACGCCCTTCGGGGGGAGTACGACGGTGAGGCCCGCGGCTTCCAGCACCCGTACGGCGGCCTGGCCGACTGAGGGCGAGAGGTGGTCGGTGAAGGTGTCGGGCCAGAGGACGACCGTCCGGCCGGACTGGGCGGCGCGCGGTGCGCGCGGCTGGGTACGCGCGCGTGGGCGCCCGGCGAACCAGCGGCGCAGCGTCCGGGGCGCGAGGCGCGGGATGTCCCGCTCGGGGGCGATCCCGCCGACGCGCTTGGCGAGCGCGGCGAGCGGCGGCACGCGTGCCGCGGCGTTCAGCACGCGCGCGTAGGGGGCCGCGAGGCGCAGCCAGCGCGGGAGGCGGCCCATCGAGTAGTGGGCCGGGGGACGGCGGCGGCCCGCGTAGTGGTGGTGCAGGAACTCCGCCTTGTAGGTGGCCATGTCGACGCCGACCGGGCAGTCGGATCTGCATCCCTTACAGGAGAGGCACAGATCCAGCGCGTCCCGCACCTCGGTCGACCGCCAGCCGTCGGTGACGACGCCGCCCGCCTCGCCCGCGAGCATCTCGTGCAGCAGCCGGGCCCGCCCCCGCGTGGAGTGCTCCTCCTCGCCCGTGGCCCGGAACGACGGGCACATCACGCCCGCGCCGGACACCGACGCCGTACGGCACTTGGCGACGCCCACGCAGCGGCGGACCGCCGCCGAGAAGTCGCCCCCGTCGTGCGGATACCCGAAGGCGACGTCCACCGGCTCGCGCGGGAGCACCGCGAACCGCAGGTTGGCGTCCAGCGGGTCCGGGCGGACCAGCATGCCGGGGTTGAGGCCGCCGTCCGGGTCCCAGAGCGCCTTGGCGCGCTCGAACACGCGGACCAGCTCGGGCCCGTACATCCTGGGGAGCAGCTCGGCGCGCGCCTGGCCGTCGCCGTGTTCGCCGGAGAGCGAGCCGCCGTGCGCGACGACGAGCGCGGCGAGATCCTCCGAGAACCGCCGGAAGCGGGCCACGCCCGGCTCGGTCAGCAGGTCGAAGTCGATGCGCACGTGGATGCAGCCGTCGCCGAAGTGGCCGTACGGGGTGCCGCGCAGGCCGTGTTCGGCGAGCAGGGCGCGGAAGTCCCGGAGATACCCGCCGAGCCGGGCGGGCGGCACCGCGCAGTCCTCCCAGCCCGGCCAGGCCTCGCTGCCGTCCGGCATCCGGGTCGCGGTGCCGGACGCGTCCTCGCGTACCCGCCACAGGGCGCGCTGCCCGGCCGGGTCGGTGACGGTCACGGTGTCCAGCGCGTCCGACGCGCGGGCGATCGCCTCCGCGCGGGCGCGGGCCTCGGCGGGCGTCGCGCCGCCGGTCTCCACGAACAGCCAGGCCCCGCCGCGCGGCAGGCCCTGCGCGTCCCGTACGAGGTCGGCCGCCATGCCCTCCACGGTCAGCGGCCCGTGCGGCAGCAGCCCGGCCGCCGCCTCGGCGGCCGCGCTCTCGTCCGGGTAGCCGAGTACGGCGAGCGCGCGGGCGCGGGGCGCGTCGACCAGGCGTACGGTCGCCTCGGTGAGCACCCCGAGGGTGCCCTCGCTGCCGCAGAAGGCGCGGGCGACGTCGGCGCCGCGCTCGGGAAGCAGGGCGTCCAGGGCATACCCGGAGATCCGGCGGGGCAGCTCGGGGAAGCCGGTGCGCAACAGCTTCAGCTCACCGTCCACCAGGGCCTTGAGGCCGTCCGGCGCGCCCTGCCAGCCCTGGCCCAAACGGAGCTCGCCGCCGCCGTAGGTGAGGACGGACAGCTCGCGGACGTTGTCGGCCGTGGTGCCCCAGGCGACGGAGTGCGAGCCACAGGAGTTGTTGCCGATCATCCCGCCGAGCGTGCAGCGGCTGTGCGTGGACGGGTCGGGCCCGAACGTCAGCCCGTGCCGGGCCGCGGCGGCGCGCAGGTCGTCGAGGATCACGCCCGGCTGCACGACGGCGGTGCGCGCCTCGGCGTCCAGACCCACGATCCGGCGCATATGCCGGGTGAAGTCGAGTACGACGCCGGCGCCGGTGGCCTGGCCCGCGATCGACGTGCCCGCGCCGCGCGCCACCACCGGCACGCCGTGCTCACGGCACGCCGCGAGCGCCGCCGCCACGTCGTCGGCGTCCTTCGGCGCAACCACGGCCCTGGGCACCCGGCGGTAGTTGGACGCGTCCATGGTGTGCAGCGCCCGCGCGGTCACGGAGAAGTCCACTTCCCCGCGCACGCCCGCGCGCAGTGCCCGGCCCAGTTCACCCTCGCCCGGATCGCTGTCGAGATCCCTCATGCGCTCAGCCATGGGCTCAGCATGCCCGGTCCGTCCGAGATGCTCCCGTCTCAACCCCGTGTCTCACCGGACGGACGGCTCGTCCGCCCCGCGAGCCGGACGGGCTACCCTCCTTGCGTGGCTGAGATCCGGATTCCCGCTGACATCAAGCCCGCCGACGGCCGTTTCGGCGCGGGCCCCTCCAAGGTGCGCACGGAGGCGCTGGCGGCCCTGGCCGCCACCGGCGCCTCCCTGCTCGGCACGTCCCACCGCCAGGCCCCGGTCAAGGACCTGGTCGGCCGCGTACGGGACGGCGTACGCGACCTCTTCCAGCTCCCCGAGGGCTATGAGGTGGTCCTCGGCAACGGCGGCTCCACCGCGTTCTGGGACATCGCGACCCACGGTCTGATCGAGAACAAGTCGCAGCACCTCACGTTCGGCGAGTTCTCCTCCAAGTTCGCCAAGGCCGCGAAGCTCGCGCCCTGGCTGGCCGAGCCGACGCTGATCAGCAGCGAGCCCGGCACCCACCCGCTGCCGCGGGCCGAGGCGGGCGTCGACGTCTACGCGTACACCCACAACGAGACCTCCACCGGCGTCGCCGCCCCCCTCAAGCGGGTCGCGGGCGCGGACGAGGGCTCCCTGGTCCTGGTGGACGCCACATCCGGCGCGGGCGGCCTGCCGGTCGACATCGCCGAGACCGACGTCTACTACTTCGCCCCGCAGAAGTCCTTCGCCTCGGACGGCGGGCTCTGGCTCGGCGTGTTCTCGCCCGCCGCGATCGAGCGCGCCGAGCGGATCCACGCGAGCGGCCGCCACATCCCGGAGTTCTTCAGCCTGCCCACGGCGATCGACAACTCCCGCAAGAACCAGACGTACAACACCCCGGCGCTCGCCACGCTCTTCCTGCTCGCCGAGCAGCTGGACTGGCTCAACGGCCAGGGCGGCCTGGCCTGGTCCACCGCGCGCACCAAGGACTCCTCCGCACGGCTGTACGGCTGGGCCGAGGACTCCAAGTACGCGACGCCGTTCGTGACGGACCCGGCGCAGCGCTCGCAGGTCATCGGCACGATCGACTTCGCGGACGAGATCGACGCGGCCGCGGTCGCCAAGACGCTGCGCGCCAACGGCATCGTCGACACCGAGCCCTACCGCAAGCTGGGCCGCAACCAGCTTCGCGTCGCGATGTTCCCGGCGATCGAGCCGTCCGACGTCGAGGCGCTCACCAAGTGCGTCGACTACGTCATCGAGCAGCTGTAGGCACCCGCCTCCCGCTGTCCCGGCAAGCGCTCCCAGCCCCTCGGCTGGGGGCGCTTTCGGTGCTGCCCGCGGACCAGGGATTCCAACGCGACGTCACGGTCACCCAGGGCCAGCCGGGACGCCCGTGCCGGGACGCGGAGGAACGTCAGTCAGCGTGGCTCGCGGTGGGCCGGGGGCTTGGCCGAGACCGTCTGGGACGGGAAGGGGCGGCGTAGCGCGTCCGGGTGCAGGCCCTGCTGGACGAAGGCCTGGAACACGGCGTCGGCGTGGGGCGTGCTGACGGTGATGTACGTCCCGTCGCGGCCGACCAGCTCGATGCCGGGGCCGCGCTCCACGACGATGTTCAACCGCGACAGCCGCCACCGGTTCGCCCGGCTGAACTCCGCACGGCCCGCGTAGACGATGGCGCTCAGGGGGACGGTGACCTTCTTCTGGCTGGTCGAGGCCCGCAGCACGCCGCTCTTGAGTTCCATGCGCGCGGCGGCCAGGTGGTAGGCGGTTCCGCCGGCGAGCAGCGCGCCCAGCAGACCGCCCACGACCGCGCACAGGACAACGCCCGCCGTGGAGAAGTCGTCCCCGTTGGCCATCCCGCCGCCGATGCCCGCGAACGCGGCCGCGCCGAACAGGCCGAGCGGCCCCGCCTGGAGCCATACGGTCCGGGGGTGATGCGCCCACTCGTACCGGCCGTCCTCGGCTACCTGTCCGTTGGCTTCTCCGCTGACCGTCACGATGTCGATCTTACGAGGCGGGCGGACCGGCGGCGCGCTCACCCAAACGGACGAATAACCCCCAGGCGGGCGGAAAGCGGGAGTGCCACGACACCACGGCCGTGCGTGACTGGAGGACATGACGACACCAGACACCCCGTCGGGCGGCCCCGAGAGCGCGGCGCTCGCGCCCTTCGTGAAGCAGTACACCGTCCTGCTCACCAGCCACAAGCGAGACGGCAGCGGCGTCGGCACCCCGGTGAACATCGCGGTGGAGGGCGACCACGCGTACATCCGCACCTACGCCAAGGCCTGGAAGGTCAAGCGGATGCGGAACAACCCCGAGGTGGAGATCGCGCCCTCCACCCTGCGCGGCGCGCCGACCGGCCCCGAGATCAAGGCGCGGGTGCGGCTGCTCGACCGGGACAGCCCGGAGAGCAAGCACGCGGCCGAGATGATCGCCCGCAAGCATCCGTTCCTGCACGGATTCGTCGTACCGCTCGTGCACAAGGTGAAGCGGGACAAGACGCTGCACTACGAGGTGCGCGCTCTGGGCGAATGAGTCACGCCCCGTGGCTCACTTACGCCGCAGCAGCCGCTTCAGCCCGAACGTCACGCCGAAGGCGACCGCGAGGACGACCGCGCCCAGCGCGAAGCTCGGGCTGTCGCCGTCCTCGCCGTCCTCACCGCGCGCACCGGCCGAACCGCCCTCGTCCTGCTCCGCCCCGCCTCCGGAGGCTGCCGGGTTCTCCTTGCCCTCGACCGGGACGGCCCGCACCCGGCTCCGCTCGCCCTCGGACCCGTACAGCAGCGTCCCGCCGTCGGGCGTGAACGTCACGGACTCGCCCTGCCGTTGGAACGGCAGGCTCAGCGGCTCGCCGCCGCCGCTGATGCCGCCGTCCCGCCAGGCGTACGACCTGGCCTTGAAGTAGCCGCGCAGCACCAGCCGTTCGCCGTCCGGCGAGAAGGCCCCGTCCGTGGCCCACAGGTCGACGTCCGACACCCGCCGGAACGTGTTCGTCCCGGAGGCGGAGAGCTTCTCCGGTCCCGCGAACAGCCCGCCGCCCTGCTTCTTCTTGTCCGCGATGTAGACCCGTCCGGTCTTCGGGTGCACCATCAGCGACTCGGCGTCCCGCGCGCCGCCCTCGTACTGCACGACGTACTGCGTGGCGGTCACGGTCACGTCCCGGAGCTCCTTGGGCTCGGGCAGGCGGTAGATCCACACGTGCGGCCAGGCGCCGCCCTGGTTGTCCCCGATGTCGCCCACGTACAGGTCGCCGTCCGGCCCGATCGAGATCGCCTCCACGTCGCGCGGTTCCCCGATCCCGCGCAGGGTGACCGTGGCGACCGTCTCGCCGCTCTCGCCGTCGACCGCGTACAGGTAGGGCCCGTCGTCGCTGTCGTTGTGCGTCCAGTACACGCCGGGGTGGGCGCGGCTCGCGGCCAGCCCGCTCGACTCGACGATCCTCGGGTCCTCGACGGTGAAGCCGTCCCGCCCCTCGTCGGCGACCGCACCCGCGGTCCCGCCCACCGCCAGGGCGCCGACGACCCCGACCACGACACTCACCGTACCGACCGCACTCACCCTGGCTCCCGAACGCATACCCCCACCCTGCCACCACCGGCCCCGCTCCCCCGTGCTCAGACTCACATCGCAGACGTACGCGCCCATCGGCGATGATGACCGGATGCTCAGGTTCCTTTTCGTCGGTGACTCGATGACCATCGGCAGCGCGGGTGAGTACACCTGGCGCTACCGCATGTGGCAGCACCTGTGCGCCTCCTTCGGCGGCCCGTTCCGTATCGTCGGACCGCGCGAGGCGCTCTACGACAAGGCGGCCGACGCCCCGCTCTCGTACGACTACGCCGAACCCGACTTCCCGCGCCGCCACCTGGCGGGCTGGGGCGAGGGCTGGCTGCACCTGGCCCCGCAGATTCGCGAGGCCGTCGCCGCCGCCAAGGCGGACGTGATCCTGGTATCCCTCGGCCTGATAGACCTGGGCTTCTACACGAACGCCGAGCAGACCGCCGCGAACGCCCGCCGCTTCATCGCCGAGGCCCGCGCGGCGAACCCGGAGGCGGCCATCGTCATCCTCCCGGTGATCCCCAATATCCGCGCCGAACAGGACGAGCCCTTCGCCGCGTCCGTCGCCCGCTTCAACGAGCTCCTCGCCAAGGCGGTCGCCGACCTGGACACCGACCGGTCCCCGATCCTCCTGGCCTCGGTCCCGCCCACGTACGACATCCACTACGACACCTACGACGGCACCCACCCCGCCCCCTCCGGCGAACACAAGCTGGCCGGGGCCTTCGCCGACGCGATGTACCAGGCGTGGGGGGTGGGAGCGCCGTACCGGGAGGGCACCCGCGGCGCGAGTGCCCTCCCGGCCGCTCCCGGCCGCTAGTTCCGGCTAGTTCCGGCTAGCGGCCGCTAGTTCCCGGCGAGTTGCCAGGCCGTCAGCATGACTCCGGAGATCGCCGCCAGGGCGGTGACGCTGGCCAGCGGCCAGCGGGACCGCTCCAGCGAGTCGAGCCGGGCCTCATGGTCGTCGAGTTGTTTGTCTATCTGGTCGCTGCGCTGGACCAGCAGCGCCAGGGAGCCGTCGACCCGAGTGAACCCGGCCTCGACGGCGCCTCGCAGGCGCTCCAGTTCCAGCGCGACCGCTGCCGGAACATCCGGTTCGCGCTCGCTCATGCGCCGCCCCCTTCCCGGCCCGCCGGGTCCGTCGGCGTACGCCGCTGTGCTGGCGGCACGTCCGTAGGCAGCCGCAGCCAGCGGGGCAGCAGCGCCTGCACACCTGGCAGCGCCATGACACGGGTCAGGGCGCCTGCGGCGGTCAGCGCCCCGGCGACCCAGGGCAGGGTGGCGGGGAGGCCGGAGGCCTCGACCGCCGAAGGCAGGACGACGGCGAGGCCGACAGCGGTCTGTAGGAGGGTTCGGAGAGTACGGGTGGTGGCTTCGGACAAGGTGGCCTTCCGTTCATCGGTGTCATGCATGCCATCGGCTTCACGCCTGTCAGCTGAGGTCAGGCTGAGGTCGGGCTGAGGTCGGGCTGAGGTCAGTCCGCGTACGGCACCTTGAGCGCCTCCCACGACGTACGGCCGGGCCAGCCGTCGGCGTCCGCGCCGCGGTAGCCGAGCTTGTGCTGCCACTTGGCGTAGGAACGGCGGTCGGCGTGCGTCCACTGCGGGCCCGGACCGACGGCGTAGGCCGAGCAGCCCTCGGCGACGAGCCGCTCGCCCATCGCGGTGACGACGGCCGACCGCGGCTCGCGGCGGAACCACGCCGCGCCGGGGAACGGCTGATGGCGCGTCCCGCCGCCGGGACGGCTCGCCGGAATGGCGGAGGGCTTCTCGGCGGGGCGCTTGGCGGGGCGCTTGGCGGGGCTCCCGCCGAGGCGCTCGGCGATCCGCTCGCGCAGGCCCTCCATGGAGAATCCACGCGGGTCGACCTTGCCGACCTGCCACTCCTTGTGGCCGATGACACTCTCCGCGTTCCAGCCGTACGCGCGGCAGATCGCCGCCGACGCCCGCTCGATCGCCTCCAGTTGCGCGGCGGGCCACGGGTCGTCGCCGTCCCCGAGGTTGACACACTCGAAGCCGTAGAAGCGGGCGTTGCCGTCGGTGTTGTTCGAGTTCGCCGCCGGAAGGCTGTCGTCCTCCCGGATGACGGCGGCCAGTACGTCGTCGTCGCCGCTTCCCGCGTGGTTGGCGCGGCCGTCGCTGATCAGGTGGACGGTGCCGTCCTTGGCGATGACGCCGTGGCACAGGGGTCCGGGCAGGCCGGAGTAGCCGTCGCGGCAGATCCGGACGGTGGCGTCCGTGCCGCTGGTCACCGTGTGGTGGATCATCACCCCGTTGATCGGGCCCCAGGAGCCCTTGTGGTTGCGGTTGTGCGTACGCCAGGAGCCGTGCTCGACCACGCGTACGCCTTCCTGGCGCAGCGCGGCGAGCAGCTGCTCGGCGGTCAGGGGTTTGGCCATGGACAGGGCCTCCAGACGGGAAAGGCCCTGTGCCGCGCGACACGGCACGCGGAGAGCGCGACGTGAAGCGCGGCACAGGGCACGGGTGGAACAGAGTGAGAGGTGAGAAAGGAGAGGTGAGAGCGGGCGGGGCCGTGTCAGGACAGCGCGGCCCAGACGGCGTTGGAGTCGTCCACCACCGACGACGGGTTGAACGAGACCGGCAGGGAGGTCTGCCCGGTGCTGGACAGCCGTCCGTGCCGGATGAACGCCCCCGGCATCCGGGCGCTGCCGCCCGGCCAGTTGCCGACGCTCGCACCGCGCATGAAGCCGGGGCCATCGGTCTTCGGGTTGGGGCCGTTGACCAGCAGCGCGACCCAGTAGTGGCCGGGCTGCGCGGCGTACGGCGCGTCCAGCGGGCAGACGACGGTCTCGCCTTCGGTGGCGAGGATCAGGGTGTCCAGGGACGCGGTGGTGCCGACCCGCTCGCCCGCGTCGGTGTAGAGACCGGCGTAGGAGGAGCTGCTGAGCGCCCCGCCGCCCGCGTAACCGGCCACGTAGAACACCACGTTCCGGACGGTGGTCGGTGCGTGCAGCGGGATGCCGATGAGGTAGAGCCAGCCGTTGATGCAGTACTGCGCCGTGGTGGCGTCCGTGGTGGCGGGGTCGAAGGACCAGCCCGCGAACCCGAGCGCGGACGGCGACCAGGTGCCCGCCGCCGAGACCGCGTCCACATAGCTCTTACGCGTCAGATGGTCGGGGTTGCTCGGGGCGGCCGTGGCGAACGGCGGTGTGGTGAAGACCTTCGCGCTCTCGATGGTCTGCGGTCCGGTCAGCGTCACCACCTCTGCCTGGTCGGCGGCGCCCACGCTCGCCGCGGTCAGCTCCACCGCACCGGTCAGGCCGTTGACGGACTTCACCGGCGAGCCGTCGACGGCCAGATAGCGGGCGTCGCCGGTCGCCTGGTCCAGCGCGCCGACATCGGCGGCGGCGAGCGAGACGGCCCCGGTCTGGCCGTTGACCGAGGAGACGCCGTCTCCGGTCCCGGCGGGAAGCTGGGCGACGGGCACGATGCCGTCCGGGCCGAGCGCGGCCACCCCGCCCGCGACGCCCACCGACGCCTGGGGCACGGCGGCCACGTCTGCGGCGGTCAGCGTGATCTCGGGCTGGGAGACCCCGTTGACCGATGTGACCAGGCCGGGCTCACCGGCCGGACCGGCGGGCCCCGGCTCGCCCGGCTCACCGGGCGGACCGGGCACCGCGACATAGTCGGCGGCAGCCGGGTCGACGGGGGCCACGTCCGCGAGGTCGACGGTGGGCTGGGCCGCGGGCAGCACGATCTGGTAGCCGCGCGGCGGTGTCACACCGGCGAGCCGCTCTCTGACGGTGTACGTCCACTCGGTGGGGTTCCAGCCGTCGGCGTCGGTCGCGGGCAGGACGACGCTGATCCGGCCCTCCTCGTCGAGCCGGGCGATCGTCGGGCCGCCCAGCATCACATCGGCGTCGGCGTGGGTCAGCATCGCGGGCGGCCGGAACTCGACCGAGCCGGTCATGGGGCGACCGTCAGGCGTCAGATACCACGCCGTGACGGTGACGGTGGGGATGGTTTCAGGCAGCACGAAGGATTCTCCTCGGGCAGTCGGTAAGTGGGGTGGGCCCGGCGTGCGGGCAGCTGAGGGCCAGAGGCGGGCAGCGGGGAGCCGGGGGCGGGCAGCTGAGGGCCAGAGGCGGGCCGCCGCCGGGCGAGTCACCGCGGGGCGGGCCGCCGCCGGGCGAGTCACGGCGGGCGGCCCGCCGCCGGGGTCAGGACTGGACGCCGTACAGCGCCATCGGGCGGCACCGGACGGTGTCACCGGCCGCGGCCACCCTCGCCTGCACCGCGAAGGTCACCAGCGCCCCGAAGTCCTCGCCGAGCGGTGCGGTGAACTCCAGGCCGTCCGGGCCGCCGACCGGGCCGACCGCCACGCCGTTGACGAGCAGCCGCAGCTCCGCCCCCGCGCTGCCGTCCGCCGCGATCCGGCAGTGCAGCTGGGGATGCTGAGCCAGGCCGGGGCCCTCGTAGAGGGTGGTCCAGGCGGTGGACCCGGTGGACTCCCAGCGCGCGGCGCGGTCCACCGGAGCGGGCAGCGGATAGGGCACATACGGCCGGGCCAGGCCGTACCGCTCCGCGTCGTCGGCGACGACGACGTTGCCCTGCCGGTCCAGGATCTGCACCGGCTGCACCGGCAGCGTGTCCGGCGTGCCGGTCCACACGGTCAGGGCCAGGGTGCCGTCGTCGCGCCGTACCACCAGGCCCTGTTGCGGGCTGCCGTCCGCACGGTCGGGCTGGACCTGCCCGAGGTAGAACAGGTCCTCGCCCAGGTCCGTGCGGACCCGCAGGGTTCCGCCGTCGCCGATGACGACGTCGCCGCCGCTGATCTCGTTCATCGGCGGCGCGGTGTTGGCGCTGCCCATCAGGTCGCGGACCTGGCGTTCCAGCGCGCGGATGCGGTCCAGCAGGTCGGTCGGGATGATCGCCACGGCCGGTCACCTTCCTTCGAGATAGAGCGTGGCGGTCTCGGGCTTGGTGCGCTGCGGCGGAGCGACCGAGAGGCCGACGATCCGGTACCCGCCGCTGGCGCCCTCCGGGTGCCACAGGTCGTTGACGCGCAGCCGCAGCCGCGCGCCAAGCAGCGCCGGGGTGACGCTGCCGTCGAGCCGTACGGTGATCCGGGGGATGGTCTCCGGCCTGCGGTGCCGGGCCAGTTCGGCCCGTGCCAGCGAGTGCAGGGTGTCCTCGTCCTTGACGGAACTGTGGTCCGAGCTGGCCTCCAGCCGGGGCCAGCCGCCCGCGATGTCGTCCGTGTCGACATGCCGCACGGTCAACGGAACCGACCCCTGCGACTGGTCGCTGTTGGCGGACTCCCCGCGCGCGATCCACACGTTGGCCTGCACGGTGGAGTCCGACGGCAGGCTGTACGAGAGCACCGGCCCCGGATGGCTCAGCACGATCTCGGTGTGGCCGGTGACGATCCGCGGATGCCCGAGCTGGAGCCGCTTGACCCGACGCCCCTGCCCGTCCCGGAAGCAGTGGACCCGCCACTCGAATCCGTCGTCCAGCCGGGCCAGCTTGTCCAGCAGCTCCCGCACGCGCGCCAGCGCGGTGTAGCCGTAGCCGAAGTCCCGGCGCACACCGGACACTTCACTGCCCACGCTGATCCCGATGTCCCCGCCGGGCTGCTCCCGCACATGCTCGATCAGCAGCCGTACGATGTCGAACTGGTCGGTCGCGGTGCCGGACATGCTGGCCGACAGCACCCGGTGATCGAGGTACGAGTCGAAGGTCGCGGCCTGGAACTGCGCCTTCATCCGGCCCTGTTGGTCGGATGAAGGCGTGCAGGTCCACAGGACGCCGCCCCACCAGATGTCGCCGTTCCGCTCCAGCCACACCGCGGTGCGGCCGGGCAGCAGCGCGGCGCGCGCCCGGCGCGCGAGGTCCGCGTTCGGCAGCGGGACGGTGGCGGTCAGCGAGCCGGGTTTGCCGATGTAGTCGTCGAACTTCGCTTCGGTCAGGGGCAGTACGTCCACGATCTGGTCGGTGCGCAGATCGCAGAACAGCGCCCGGTAGGTCGCGCCCGCCGGAGCCGACGTCTGGGTCGTCTTCATCGGCCGCCTCACTGCATCGGGTCGACGCGGATGAACCGGTTGTCGAACCAGCACTTCTCCCCGGCCCCGGACGAGCGATAGGCGAGGGTCGCGGTGTACTCCGTACCGGGCTTCAGACCGGTCACCCGGAACTGCGTGCTCACCGAGGAGTCCCTGAGGCCCCTTGAGCGCGCCGACCGGTCTCCGTGCACGTCCACGACCAGGGTGCCGCTCTGACGGATACGGCACGACATCTCCGCGTAGCCGGTGTCGGCGCCGCCGCGCCCGTAGAACCCGAGGGCGACGATCACCCCGCCGGAGGCCGGTGCGGTGAAGGTGGCGGTGACGGTCGGCCCCGTGGTGCCGGCGAGGCCGCTCTCCGTCCAGGTGGTCTTGTCCCAGTCGCCGCCGTCGTTGTGGAATGCGAAGACCGGGCCGGGCGCCGCCAGCCGCCACACCGTGCCGTCCCAGCGCTCCAGGCGGCCGTCGTCGTCGCGGTACTGGCCCACGTACTGCCCGGCCGCCAGCTCGCCTTCCGGGGCGATGCCGCCGAGCTGGCGGGCGTACGGCTGCCAGGTCGCGCCGTCCCAGCGCTCCAGGTGGCCCCCGGTGTCGCGGTACTGGCCCGGATAGGCGCCGTCGAACGAGTCGCCCCAGCTCTGCGGGATCACCCCGCCCACGGCCACGGTCGGGCGGCGGCGGTCGAAGACCGCGTTGTCCCAGTCGATGCCTTGGGTGCCCACCGAGGCGCCCGCCTGCACCTTCACCTCGGCCAGCGCGATCGCGCCCTTCGGCGTCGCGGGGGGCTGCGGGTCGGCGGCGGGGACGCCCTGCACCACCTCCAGCACGGCCTCGGTGCGGCCGGATGAGTCGTGCTGCGCGTCGTAGATCCGTGCGACGACCACGTCGACGCGCGGATTGGCCGGGTCGCCGTCGGCCAGCGTGAGCGAGGTGTAGTCGGTGAGCACGACCGGGTAGGCCCCGGCCGTCTCGAAGCTCTGGATGATCGCCCGGCCAGGAGCGATGCTGGCGGTCATCCCGGCCTCTTGGCCGTACACGTACAGGCCGTCCATGACCCACTCGCCGGTGGAGGAACCAGGGATCACGCCGTCCCGCGACGCGAGGGAACCCTGCGGGGACATCGTGCCGACGGGGGTCAGCCGGGTGTCGGTGCGGGACTGGCCTGTGGTGGTGTCGGTGCGGTTGATCAGCCATGCGCTGCGTACGGGCATGTCGTCGTCCTCCAGTGCGTCGTGCGGTGGATGCGGTGCGGGTGGTGAATGCGGTCGATGAGGTGCGGGCGGTGAATGCGGTGCGGGCGGTGAACCGGGCCATGGGCCGGGCCGCGAACCGGGCCATGAGCCGGGGCGTGAACCGGGCCATGAGCCGGGGCGTGAACCGGGCCATGAGCCGGGGCGTGAACCGGGCCGTGATCGCGGCCGTGAACCGGGTCGTGATCGCGGCCGTGAGCCGGGCTCACCAGTGGGCGTTGCGCCAGCGCACCGTGGCCGAGGCGCGCGGGTCGGGCGTGGTGTCGGCGGAGCGGAACACCAGGGGCGTGGCGCCCGGTTCGAGCTGGAAGAGCTGTTCCGGGGCGGAGCCCGGCATCGCCGTGTAGAGCCGGGACGCGGTGCCGTTGAGCACCACGGTTCCGGCGAGCGTGTCCACGGTCAGCACATCGCCCTGGCCGAGGGCGATGTCGTAGTGGAGTCGGCGGCCGTCGGTCAGCCGGGTCAGCATCGGGCGCTGCACCGGGCCGCGCAGCTCGATCACCGGATGCGCGGCGGCGGAGCCGTCGTTGACCACGTCGACCGTGCCGGTCTGCCCGGCCGCGCCCCAGTCCAGGGGCCACTCCAGGCCCTTGACGGCGCCGCCGGGCGCTTCCCAGGCGAGACCGGCCTCCGGCGTGGGCAGGCTGACGCTGGCCTGACGCCGCTGCGGCTCGAAGCGGCGCGGGTCGGTGGCGATCCACTGCAGGCTGGACTTGGCCGCGCCCTGGGTGACATAGCCGCGGTCCTGCGGGATGACGCGGCGGCTGACCCGCGCGCGGCAGGCGAGCGTCTCGCCGTGCAGCCGCACCGCGAGCCACGCCTCGCCGGAGGCCAGGCCGGTCGCGGCGCGGAACTTCCGCATGGCGTCCCCGGCTTGGTCCGGGGAGTCGGGCAGCAGCCACACCGAGGCGCCGACGGTACGGGGCTTCGCCCAGCGGGCGCCCGCCCATGCGCCGTGCTGGTCGGGGCGGGACACGTCCGCGGTGTCCAGCCCCGGCAGGTCGTCCCAGCCGGTGATGCCCTTGGCCCCGATCTGGTACGGGGTGCCGGGGCCGAACAGCAGTCCGGCCCACTGGATCTGCCCGTCGCGGGTGATCAGTGAGCCGGGAGGCGTCTGGTCCGTGTTCTGTTGTGAGGTATCGATCATCGTGGTGTCATCACCTTCCTGGTTCTGACCTGGGGCTCTGCCCTGGTTGCCCTGGTTGCCCTGGCTCGGATCCTGCTCATCGGACCGCCCCTGTGGCCACGCCCGGCACGCCCGACGCGCCCGGCACGCCCGGCACGCCCGCCGGGTCCGTCGGGTCCGCCGGTCCGCCGACTCGGGCGAGGAAGAGCAGGTCCTCGGCGACCCCGTGAGCGCCCCGCTCCGCGGGCTCGGTGTAGTGCTCCAGGTAGCCGCCGGCGGCACGGGTCGCGGCGGCGTGCCGCGCCGTGGTGTCCATCAGCCGCTGGAGGTCGGGCAGCGGAAAGACGGCCTCCGCCTCCCCGGCCTCGGCCAGGACCGCGGGCACACCGCCGCGCCGTGGCCGTACGACACCGCCTTCGGCCAGCAGGGGGATCTTGTCGATGTCGACGCCGAACTTCTTGCCGAGGATCGAGAAGCTCAGGCTGTTCAGCCCGTCGATCACCCAGTTCGCGAAGCCGATCAGGCCGTTGAGCGGCGCCTTCATCACGTTCATCACCATCTGGAGACCGGTGGTGATGAAGTCCCCGATGGCGCCCAGGGACGAGCGCATCGCGCCCAGCACGTCCTGGAACATCTGGCGCGGCTTGCTGGTGAGCCAGTCCAGTGCGCCGGTGACCACGCGTTTGACCCCGCCGAACACCGAGTCGGCGGTGCGCCGCAGCGCGCCGCCGAAGCTGCCCACCAGACGCTGGATGGCCGCCATCGGGTCCCGTACCATCCGGACGATCCACTTCACGACCGTCGAGATGACCTTGAGATAGCCCTGGACGTAGGCGATGGCGATCTTCGCCACGGCCGTGACCACCGGCATGATCACCTTGGCGATCGTCTGCACGGTCTTCATGGTCACGGCGGTGACCGTCTGAATGATCTTCTGGCCGGTCTTGGACTGCACGGCCAGGTCGACCAGGTACGCGATCAGCGGCGTGATCAACCCGAGCACCAGGCCCCAAGGGTTCGCCTTCATCACGGTGTTGACGAGCTTCATCACCCCGGCGCCGAGCTTGCTGACCCGCCCGAACACCTTGCTGAGCTTGGTCGTCGTCCCCGCGCCCTTGCCGTTCACCTTGACCAGCAGGGCCGCGGTCGTCGACTGGCGCTTGAGCCGCTTGATCTCCCGGTTGGCCGCCTTGAACTTGAGCCGCCCCCGGTCCACCTGCGGCCGGGCGGCGGCGCTTTTCCGCCCAAGGCCCAGCAGCGCCTGGCCACTTGGCTGGCTGGCGGGTCCGAGCTTGCGCATCTCGCGCTGGGCCTGCGCGGACGCGCCCCGCAGGCCCCCGGCCGCGCGGGCGGCGGCGGCGATGCCCCGCCGGTCCGCGGCGAGACGGCGGTTGACCTGGGCGAGCGCCCCGCCGAACATCCGGAATCCGGGCCCGGCCTGGGCGAGCATGGCGATGCTCATGCCTGGTCACCTCCTCTCGTGACGCCACCGGTACGTACGGCTGCCGCCGACCGCGGTCCCAGCCGCGGGCCTAGCCACGGGCCTTGGCGAGGAACAGCAGCGCCTCGGCGGTGTCCTGCGGGTCGCTGACCTCGGTGGCGTAGTAGTGCTCGATATGGAACCCACTCGCGCTGACCGCCCCGCCGCCCACGTACGCACCGGCCCCGACGGGCTGCCTGGCCTCGGCGGCGGTCCGGCTGAGCAGCGACTCCAGCTTGGACAGCGGCAGTACGGCCTCCGACTCCCCGGCCTCGGCGAGGATCGCGGGCACACCGCCCGAGCGCGGGGTGACGACGCCGCCCTCGGCGAGCTTGGGGATGGGGGGCAGATTCACCCCGAAGGTCTTGCCGCCGACCAGTGGCACCCAGCCGGGGATGGACACGCTGATGCCGTTGAGGCTGCTGATGGCGCGGTTGATGAGCCCGATGACGGCGTTGATCGGCCCCTTCACCGCGTTCTTCACGCCGTCGAACGCGCCCTTGGCGATCCCGGACAGCTTGTTCCAGATGGCCTTCATCTTGTCGGAGACCTTGCGGAACGCCGCGGGGATCTTGTCCCTGATCCAGTTCACGACCGGACTGATGACCTTCTTGATGCCGCTCATCACGGCGCCGATCACCTTGCGCACGACCTTGAAGGCGGTGGTGATGATCTTCTTCCAGATGGCGAAGTAGGTCTTCACCACCTTGACGATGACCTTCACGACCACCGTCACGGCCTTCTTGATCCCGTTGAAGACCTTCTTGAAGACCTTCCCCAGGGTCTTCAGAATCGGACCGATGATCTTCATGGCCTTCTTGATGACCTTGCCGACGACTGAGAAGACCTTCTTCATGATCTTCTGCATCGTCTTCGACCGCGTCATCATCGCCACGATCTTCTCGATGACGGGGGTGAGCAGCGACAGCAGCAGCCCGAAGATGTTCCCCTTCATCTCCTTGTTGAGCGCCTTGAACCCCCCGGTGGCCTTCTTAAGCCCCCGCTGGAACCGCCCCATCTGCGGACCGCCCTTGACGGCCTGCTTCCCCACCTTGGAAACAGAACGGGCGGCCTGATCGGCCGCCCGCTTCATAGTCTTCAATTCTTTATTACTCTGCTTAAGCCCGGTCTTTATCTTGCCAACATTCTTATCAGCAACACCGGCCTTCCGCCCAAACCCGGTAACAGCCCTATCAGCCACACCGGACGCGGCTTTAAACTGCCGCAACGAGCCAGAGGCCCGCCTGAGGGAACTATTCAGCGACACAGCCAATCACTTCCCTGTGAATCATGAAAGATATATCGAGGCGACGCCCACCGCCACCCAAAAGTTCAACCCAAGGCTCTTATCAGACTTGTTATGCGTGCGTCGAGCTGATTGATTTGTGCGGACGCCTCAGAAAGACTCGCTGGAGCGTTCGCCGCAGAGGCAACAGGTCCACGCACATTATTATTTATGCGGTTTCGCACTGCTTGCGGATCAGCCCTCATCTGCCCCCTGAGGCCATCCATGCGCTGATGCGCCCGGACGGCAATCCCGCGCGCGTCGTCAGCCTGCCGCTGCGCCCGCTCAGCCGTGAGTTTTACTTGAGCTATCGTGAGCCCGTTTGCCTCATCCTCCCTCCGCTGCCTCCTTTCCTTATACCAATCCAGTAGGGAGAAATCAAAACTTTTGAGCTTGATACTTGCGTCCAGCAACTTCGCGCTAAGGTCGGCTCCAGTAAGGCTGCCGGCGACACCTGTCATCGCACCGGCCGCCCCCACCAAGTCACCCTTCGCATAACCATATTCGGCTTTTACATCAAAATCCTGAATCCGCTCTTGAGCCTTCTCAAGACTTTCGGCTATGTCTTCAATTTTCTCGGAACTCTCGGTCGATTTTTCATTAAACTCTCGACGCGTCTCCTTACTCGCCTCCTCGAGGTCACTTATGCGCTCTTTGAGTTTCTCTATCTCTCCACTCTTACCCATTAAATAAACCTCTATCTTTCACGTGTCGAGACCGCTAACTTCCGATCCAAGTGCGTGCTAACATCCCGGTATGCTGAATGGTAAAAATACCTCACAGGCAGTCACGAAATGGCTTACAGTGACCGTTTTTTCCGTATTTTCCCTACTGTCTGGAGTGGAGCTACTTGCACTATCCCTACTTGACCTAGCTGACAGCCTGCCGGATGCCGGAGATTGCAGCGGAAGATACTGTCGGTATGACGATAGTAGCGATCGGGATCAAATGGAGCGGGCCTACGGTCGCAGCTTCGTGGGAATTTTCACCAGTGCCGCCCTTATCGCTGCAGGAACAATTCCAACAGTTAAAGATTTCTTTGACAGGCGTCGAAGGTTTCCACTTCAACTCCTGCTGGCGCCCTACGCAGAACTCTTCTCGGGAGTGACTCTGGTACTCATTGCGATTCTCGTGGACAATTTCATCGCAGCCACAGTCTACCTTCTTGGTGCGATCCTTCTAATCTCTCTCGCAGTTGTTTCAGCGTTTCGCATGCAGGTAAACAGACCTGCCCGATTCCACTTTCGCGCGGCCACCTACGCTTCAAGCGACATACGAATGTCTAATCCCATAACACAGAGCGGCCCCCTGACTCCCTACGAAGTGGCTCACTACGTAGCAATTGTTCTGGGAATACTGACTGGCGTGCTGTTCGCTCTGATTCTTCACTCAGCTATCTGACACCCGTGCGACGCTGGATGGCTCTGCGGCGCGGTCAGCAAGCGACGGATGTGGCCGCTATAATAATGCCAGCCACAAAAGATCCAGACTCATCATACTTGATGGCGTCACGATAAAGCGGTGGTGGACAGATCCACCTTGGCCACTGAAAACTCGCATAGAGCGCCTGAACGGGATCGCTTACGCGTTTCCCGTGCTCATCGAACCAATTGCGAGTTGCCCGGCCACCGAATCAAATTACCCAGTGAAGTAATTGCGGGGTAGGGATACTTCTCGCGCTGGCGAGTATCCTCTTGTTCTCTAAATAACTAGATTGGAGTCATGTTGAACATTCCAGATTCGGACGTCTTCAAGATAGTGGTTACTCTTTCCGTTTCCGTCGGCATCGTATCTGTCTTCTTCATCCCCACACTGGTTCGCAATCATCGGCTCAGGAAAAGAGGGGAGAGGATAGTCGCTATCTGCGAGGAGCGCCTTTTACCGTGGCGGCCTTACAGTGATGAACATCAGGTGCAGGTTCCAAACACCCGATGGCACTGAACGCTACGCACTTGTCAATCCCCCTAGGCCCGCTCCCAGAGTGGGGGAAACTCTCGACTTGCTGATTGACCCAGACAAGCCGAAATTGGTCGAGAGTTCATCTCACCTGAACTCGCGAGAATCACGCGACGGATTTTTCTGTCTGGCCATCTTTGGGGTTCTAGTGCTCACCGCTGGAATCATGATGGCCATGGCCTGAAGCTCATCCATCGCACCCCGGAGGGGCACTCCCTCACCGAGGTTCGGTCCCCTGCCGGATGTGGCGCTGCCGGTCGCGCTGGGCGGCGGCTTCCCGGCGAAACGTGGCGATGCTGTGGGCCAAGCCGGGAGCTTTCGGGCCGGTGGCGTCCAACCTGACGGCCTCCTGCCTGATCGACACCTTGGCCGGGGTCGGGTCGCATGCGCTCGCGGCCGTCCGCCGGGGGCGGATCTATCACACGAGACGCATGTGCCAGCTCCGTGCGGACAGCTCCACGAAGCCCTCGCCATGGAGAGTCAACATCTCGCGGCATTCCAACGAGCTGGAAATAATCTTAGGCGCCTCACCTCGCATCTCGTGATGCACCAGTTCGGGGCTGATGCGAACCAGGTCCAGTACTCGCCAGCGTTTGAGGACGGCGAAGGCCCGCTCGACAGGTGCGCGGTATCGGGCGTGGGCGGAGTTGGTGAGTTTCTCCCAGCCGTTGTGTCCCTTGCCCTTCGGGCGGCGGACCGGGGTGCGGACAGTGCCGCCTGCGCCGAGGTATCCGAGGTCGGCCGTCGTTTCGATGTCGGCTTCGGTGACGGCGGTGACGATGCCCTCGGCGCGGGCGGCGGGCAGGTCGGTGGTCGATCCTGGCCGGGCACGGCCGAGGTAGGCCAGTTCGCCGTCTGCGCCGGTGAGCCCCTGGACGTTGACGCCGTGGTCGTGGTGCTTGCCGCTGTAGAGCGGATCGTCGTTGGTCTCGGTGGCCAGGCCCGCGCAGCGCCAGGTGCGGATCAGCGTGCCGTCGAGCAGGAGGCGACGCTTGTGGCCTGCGGCTTTCACGGCTTCGGCGAGGTCCGGTGCACAGGCGGCCAGGACGTCGATGCCTTCGTTGACGTAGCGCCAGGCGGTGTCGGTGCTGACGCCGAAGTGGGAGCCGAGCTGGGCGAAGGTATCGCCGTGGGCCAGGTGGACCAGGACCATGACGGCCTGGTCGAAGGAGGTCAATTTCCGCCAGGAGCCGCCGAGTTCGCCCCTTCGGGTGGCGATGAGGTTCTCCAGCCAGGAAACGAGGTCATCGGGTACGTCAAGGGTGGCACGATAGGTGACCACGAAGCTCCCTTGCTCCGTAGCGGAAGTTGGCACTATCGCAACGGGCAGGGAGCTTTGTGCGTCACGGCCCTGCCGTCACCCGATCCGGGCACGATCGGAAGAACTCAGTACCATATGAGTAGGCCCTGAGACTTCCCGTGAAGAGAGCACTTTCACCGGCGTAACACTGAATGAGCTTGTGATGCCCCTGCTCATTTTCAACGGGATAGGCCCCTGCTGGCCCTTTTCTCTGACTGAAACAAGCCGGCTGCGCCAGCCGGACCATCGACTCACCTGGGAAGACATCCGTATACCTGACCTTTTCGATTTGGTGCGGGTTAGGCAAGGGAGTGACCTGCCCCCATAATCAACCTCTATCGCTGAGGAGCCAAGGGCTGTGGACGCTGCCCCATCGTCCGCCTCTGATCTGTCCTGGCTCTCGCTGACCACGATGGATGCTCGCAGCCACTTCACCCACCCTGTCGTGCCGTCCGATGCATCCGACGTCGCACGGCTTGAAGCAGCGGACTACCTTGCTGTCGATGCCAGGCCAGAGCGGGTGCCACAGCAGCGAGCGCGATGAGCACACTCCCGGTGATCACATAGGGAACCGTCCGGCCCTGGACGAGCGCGTACAGCCCACTCGCTGGGACGCCGACGGCGAGGCCCAGTACCGGCGGCCAACAGTCAGCGGACAGGCCCGTGATCACCACGATGTAGAAACGGCACCACCATAAGGAAGAGCAGCCAGCCCTGCCACTCGTATCCTTCCGCAGCGACACAGCCGCCCCGAGGGCCGCGCTCGCAGCCACCGTCGATCAACCCTTCAGCATCCCAGGTTGCGGTGAGCACGACCACGACACCGAGCGGGATCCACCACCACCTTGACCAGGTCTCCTCGAAGGACCGACGAACCGGACCATCCGCCATGCCCCCACCCCCATCCCCCTGTCTGACCGCGTCCTGATCATAGGTAGCCGAGTGAGAAACGAGCAACGCAGAAGTTCATGATCCCGCTGTGAAGTCCGGGTGCGCTTGACGTTCAATCGGTTGTGCGCCTTCGGGCTTTATTCGACGGGCATACGAACAGTCCAGCGGGCCCGCTTATAGGTGTCTCCTGGAGTGGCAGTGATCTTGAGTAGTGACTTGCTTCCCAGGTTTTCGACCCAGAGACTGTAGCGAACTTCTGTGACGTCACCCGGCAGGATGACTCCGACAACCTCGGAATCCTGCCAGTCCTGCTCCAGGCTCATGCTTTTGAAGGTGTCGAATGCTCCCATTGACAGAGTTCCCTGTGCCACGGGCTCGCTTCCGGTATTCCGTAAAGTAACGGTCATCTGCGCTTTGACGTCTTCCTTGAACCAGCGCGCCGGTGAGACCGTGACCTGGAGCCCATCGTCATAAGTGACGGTGGTGCCCGCCGCCACTACTCTCCCGTCGCAGGCCAGGTCGCAATCGATGTCCCTGTCTGGCGGCGGGAACAGGAGCGCCAGGGCAAGGAAGAAAAGAATCGGTACTCCCAGTAGCACCCCGAGGATGCCCCAAGTCCAATCCCGTTGCGACTTTCTTGTTGACTCGTCCGTCACCGAGCCGCCCCCTCCGCAAAGTTGAGCGCCGCCGCACGGCGGTGCGGCAGCCGGTGCTTGACGGTACTCAACCGTCGCTCATGGCTCGTACCGCGTCCTGCCAGCCGCTGGCGTAGGCGCGGGCGTCTCGGGCGTCGAGTTCGGCGGTGACCGCGTGCAGGACGGACTCGGCCGCGGCCTCGTCCAGGCGGTTCAGGACGGAGGTGAGCAAGCGGTGGAGGGGCTCCGCGGCGCTTGGGGGGTGCTCGTGCCCGTCCGTCTGTATCGCGTCACCCTGGCGTGTTTCGTTGCCCTGCGTGATCACCTGGCTCACCGCTCCTCGCGCTCGTCGCGTTCGTGAACTGCATCGATGGGTGTACGTGTGGGGGGATCCCTCTCTACTGAGTGGCAGGCCGTGTACCCAGCGTCAGCATAGAGCCACGCGAGAGAAAAATCGAACTTAGATTCGAGTAGAGGGGTGCCGGGGGCCCCAGCGACCGCCCGTGCCCCCTGTTGCGGGGGCGGCGGGCGGTCGCCGCGGAGGGGCCGGATCAGCCGAAGAAGCGGGCCATCGCGGCGGGGGACGGGCCGCTGGCGGGGGCCGGGCCACCGTCCGGGCCGTCCAGGCCAGGCGAGGGAGAGCGCGAAGGGGAGGGGGGTGGGGCGGTGGCGCTTGGCGGGGCCGCGTCGGCGTCGGGCGCCCTCTCGGGGCCCGACCCGTCGGCGTCCTCCGCAGCCGCGGAGGCCTGACCCGCGTCCCCCGGCCGGGGAACCGGCTCGGGGTACTCCAGCGGTTCCTCGTCCTCGTCCCGGTTGAGCGTGGCGGTCATCCAGTTCGCGGCCGCGAGATGGTCCACGGCCGCGGCCAGCAGATAGTCGCCCACGTTCCACTCCGCCGACTCACCGTGCAAGGCCCGGTTCACCTCACTGTCGCGCGGGAGGTGCCGGAGCAGCACACCGAGTCGCCGGGTGGAGAGCCGCCCTCGGTGCCAGTCCAGCAGGTCGGTGCCGTAGTAGCGGAGCAGGTCGGCCTCTAGTGCCTCGGCGTGTTCGTCGACGAACGCGTCGAGGCTCAGCCTTCCCCCAGGCCGAGCCCGGTCTCCTTGCCGTAGGCCTCCAGGATGGCCGCCACGTCCTGCATGGAGAGGTCGTGCCGGTTGAGGCGCTCGAACTGCTGCTCGCCGAGGAGCAGGCGCAGCAGTCCGTCGATGTCGTTGTCGTCCAGCTCCCGCAGCTCGCGGGCGGTGCGGCGGCTGAGTTCGTTGGGCATCTCGAAAGTGTCGTCGTCCAGGCTGAAGGACCAGGTACGGCCGAGTGCCTCCTGGCGCTGGGCGCGGGCGGCGTTGACGTCGAACGAGGACATGATGTCCGGCTCCTTCGTGGTGAGTTGAGCGAGAGAGGAGAGCGAGAGGGGAGAGTAAGAGAGTGGGCCGGGTGCGGGGAGAGGGCCCCGCACCCGACCCTGGTGCCCCGGATCAGGCGAAGTGCGAGTCCTTCATGATCCAGGTGGCGAGCGGGTCGGCCGGGTCGTTGCCCATCGCCATGAAGGTGATGCCGAGCTTCAGCGAACCCTTGCGGTTCATCTCCACCTCGTCGGTCTCGGTGACCTGGCCGCGGGGCACGATGAACCGGTAGGTGACATCGGTGCCGTCGGTGAACTCCAGGCCGAGCGCGCGCTCGTCCGCGACCGGGTCGGAGGCGATGTCGTACGTGTAGACCCCCGAGCCGGCCGCGGTCTCGGTGACCGCACCGCCGCCGAAGTACAGCGGGAGGGTGTCGGAGTTGAACTGCAGCATGTCGAACTTCACCGTCAGGTCCCGGTCGGCGTAGATGAACCGGGCCGGACCGACCGACTGCCAGGTGTCGACGTGGGTGACCTTCTCCTTACGGCCGAACTTGACGCCGTCGGAACCGGTATAGCCGAGCTCGTGCCAGTCCGCGCCCCACTCGGTGACGATGTCGGTCGGGGCGGCCGTGCCGACAGGGGCGACCAGGATGCGGCCGTTGCCTGCGACACGGATCTGGTTCGGGTTCATAGCTGCCATGCGAGTGCTCCTTGTCAGGAATGAGAAGAGAGGTGAGTGCGGTGTGAGAAGTGAGAGATGAGGTGTGGAGAGTCCGAGAGCTCGACAGAGACCCAGAGCTCGGCAGAGTCCGTGAGCTCGGCAGAGTCCGCGCGGGAACTCATTCGACGGGGGTCAGCGACAGCTGAATCGTCGTCAGGTAACGGTTCGCCGCCGGGCGGTTGTAGTCCGGCAGCCAGCGGACAGCGTCCGCTTCCACTACGTCGGTGACCGTGACGGAGCCGTAGGTGACTCCGCGCAGTTGCACCAGGGCGGTCCGCATCGACAGCGAATCGGTGTGGGCCGTCGGCTTGTCGGGACCGTAGACCTCCAACTCGACCAGCGGGCGGTCGAGATGTTCGTCGTCGATCCACGCGCCGCCGACTCGGGAGACCAGCACCACGCGCTGGGTCCCGTCGAAGCCGGCGGGGGGAATGTCGTCAACGGTGATCCCGGTCATCTCCGGCCGGTCGGTCAGGTAGTCGACGATCAGCCGCTCAGCGTCCGGGAACGCGACCACGGGTCCAGCCACACGGTTCCTCCTTCCTTGAAGGGGTGGGTATGGACGGCGCACCGGGCGAGGGAGAAGACCCCCACTCAGCACGAACGGCGGGCCGCGCCCTCCCTGTTGGTGGGCACAGCTCCGCCGCTGCGTCCAAGTGTGACGGATAGCGTGCGAGCGCGCAACTAACTACTGGTTGCCGCAGCTCTTCTTAGGCTCCGGCGGCTCGTCGGCCACCGTGCGGGGGCGCGGAACGCGCCGGGAGATCGGCGGGATCGTGGGGGTGCGGGATTGGGGGTTCTTGCGGTCGAAGACGGGCTGTGGCGCGTCTGCCGACTCCGGACCCATGTCGCCGTCCGCCTCCGCTGTGCCCTGCGGAGTCCGCTCGCGACGCCGAGCCGGGCGCCTGTACCGCTTCGGGGCTGTCGCCTCCGCCGCCGACTCCGCGTCTGCGTCGGCGTCTGCGTCTGCCGCTGCCTTTGACGGCTCGTCGGCTGACCAGTCGGCGTCGCCTTCGGAGCCTTCCTGGGCGGTGCCTTCAGCTACGCCCCCAGCGGCGGCCACCTCGGCCGGACCGTCGGCGTCGTCCCGTACGGCTTCTCGTACGTCGTCCCGTTCAGTGCTCCGGGCAGCGGCGTCCCCGGCCGGGCGTGGGCGCGGGAAGGGGAGGACGTCAGCCGGGCGGTCGCTGGAGTGGACCAGCCGCAGCCTCGACGCGAGCACGGCGCGGGCCTTCTGTAGCTCCGGGCGCAACGTTTCCTCGGCGTCCTGCCAGCCCTTGGCGTACGCGCGCAGCTCCGCTTGGCGCAGCCGCTCCTGGAGGAGGGCGGCCAAGTCGATGGGGCTCTGCTGCTCCCTTGTCAGTTCGTCGAGCGCGGCCAAGAGTCCACGAAGTTCCTCGTCGAACTCTCGCTGCTCGGCGTCGATCCGGTCATGCACGCGTTCTCCCCGCTCCGGCGGTGTTCCTGCTCCCGGGGTGGGGGGGGGTGGCCCAGGAATGCCCAGGTGGAGACGGTGTGCGCACCGTCTGAACACCACCTGGGCAGACGCCATCGTATGCACACCACAGCGACCGGCCGCAGGACTGGTCACGGAGGGCGACCGCGGGACCGGTCACCGGGGAGCCAGGCGGACGGGCGTGGGCGGCGGTGTGGGCGGCGCTGGACGGCGTGCGCCGGTACGAGCCGGAGGGGGGCCGGGGGGCCGGGGGGGGCCGGGGGGGGCGAGCGGTCAGCGGGCCTCTCGGCCGGGCTCCTGCGCCGGGCTCTCGACGCCTTGCGGCAGGAACTGGCTGGCCACCCTGATGAACATCTCCCGCTGGTCGTCGGCGACGCCAAGCAGCGTGGCCGCCTGCTCCAGCGTGAGCGAGGCGGGGCGCGGCCGCTCGGCGTCCGGGTCGGGGTCGAGCCGCGCGAGCGGGAGGTCCTCGGGGCTGAGCTGGCCGGAGCGGATCAGCATGTCCCGGATCGGCACGCGCAGCACGCGGGCGATCCGGCGCATGGTCTCCAGGTCCGGCATGCTCTGCCGCTGAAGCAGCCGGGTGACCGCGGCGCGGTGCACGCCAGCAGCATCGGCGAGTTGTGACTTGCCGCCGCCTCTCGGGCTGTCGATGTCGTAACCCCGGTCGCGGATCACCGCTTCGATCCACGCGGCGAAGTGCTCGATTTCGTCTGCTGCTGCCATGGTGCCTCAGCACCCCCTTTCCGGTGCGCGAAAGCATAGCGTGCTCGCGGGCAAGAAGTTACGTGCGCGTCCGTGCGAAATCTAGTAGCTCGAGGGAGCCTCCGTCTCAATTCTGTTGCGCGCGCACTCGCAACATGCGATCGTGCGGTGACGCAATCAGCTTGAGAGACCGCCCCGTTGAGCCCGGAGGCTCTGTGAACCCGTACCTGCCCACCCCGACGCCGCTCGCCAAGCGCCAGGCCGCTCTCGCCTGGCAGCGGGCAGCCAGCTGCGCCGGGCTGCCCGCCCGCACCGTGTTCGCCCGCAGTGAGCGGGACGCCCTGCCCGCACTCCGCGCGTGCCTTCGCTGTCCCGTACGGCAACGCTGCGAGGAGACCGTCGCCCCGGCGGAGAGCTGGTTCGACGGGGTCAGCGGAGGACGCCTGTGGCGCAACGGACGCCCGGTCACACCGCGCACCCGGAAGACGAAGACACAAAAGAGCGGAACCACCCCGCAGAAGGGCGCGAACGGAGAGGGAACCGAGGCCGCATGACGACGCACCGCCACCGCCACAGCAGCGCAGAAGCCCCACGCCGCCAGGAGCAGCAGGAGGCCGAGCACCGCCAGGAGATATCCCGTTGGCTCGGCGCTCTGGGACGCCAGTTCCCCGAGCTCGCCACCGAACTCGCCCCCGGCGGCAGCTCCCCCGGCCTGCCCCGGCATACTCCGGGGCCCGCCACCCCCGACCGCCGCACCGCACCGCTGCGCCTGCACGTCTCCGACGCGATCCGCGACATCACCGACGGCGTCATCGAGCTTGAGGAGGCCGTACGCGACCGACTCGGCCTCGGCCGTGCCCGCGCCGCCCGCGTACCCCAGCGCATCGGCCGCGTCCTCGCCCTGCTCGACGAGATCGCCGCACACACCGAACTCGCCGAACACGTATGCTCCGAGGCCCGCCGGATGGCCCGCCGCTGTGCCCGTACCCTCGGCGACACCGAACCCATGGCCCCGGTGCCGGGGCGCTGCCCCTGGTGCGGCTCGGTCTCCCTGCGCGCCCTGCCGGAACGGGCGGAGGTCATGTGCGTCAACCCCGGCTGCCGCTGCGACGACCCGGCCGGATGCGACTGCTTCACCGACCCGGCGCACCGGCACGTATGGCCGCAGGCCGACATCCCGCCCGCGGCCGGACCGCGGGAACAGCCCTCGCCGGGAGGTGCGGCCTGATGCTGGTGACCGGGGCCATCGCCGCACGCGAAGCCGGTGTCGCACCCGCCACAGTCCGCAAGTGGGTGCAGCTCGGCCGCCTGACCCCCGCGGGAAAGCAGGGGCGCGCGCTGCTGTACCGCCTGGAGGACGTCTTCACGGCGGAACGGGACGCGGCGGGGGTGCGGGACACAGCGGGGGCGCGACGCTAGCCAGACGGAGGCGCTGAAGTCCCCGTTTACCTGATCGTGGACCCGTACCAGGGCAAGTGCCACGCCTACACCGGCCCGAAGGGCGGCGACTACACCACCGAGACGATCGTCGCCTTCGGCGGCGAGGTGGACCTGGCGCAGTCGCCCATCGGCCTCACCTTCACCACGGACGAGTTCCCCCGCGACTAGGGTCTGTCCGACCTACGACCTAATCGGACGCACCGGCCCGGTAGGCCAGCAGGTGGGCCTGCGGGACCTTCGACGGGTCCGTCCCGTCGGGTTCGCGCACCAGTTGGGAACGTATCGCGAACCCGGTGTCGGTGAGCTCCTCGACGATCCGGTCGGGCCTCAGCCGGTGGAAGTCGAGCGAGAAGGTGTGCCCGAACGCCTCCGTGAGGTGCAGCGGCTCGTCCCCGACCTGGAACGCCAGCAGCAGCGAGCCGCCGGGAGCCAGCACCCGGTGGAATTCGGCGAACACCTCGGGGCGCAGCTCCGGCGGTACGTGGATCACGGAGTACCAGGCGACCAGCCCCGCGAGCGAGCCGTCGCCCACCATGTCCAGGGCTCCCATGGTCCCCTCGGCGAACCGCACCCCCGGATAGGCCCGCCGCGCCAGCGCCACCATCTCCGGCGACAGGTCGACCCCGAAAGCGTCCAGGCCCAGCCCCCGCAGATGGGCCGTCACATGCCCCGGCCCACAGCCGACATCGGCCACCGGCCCGCCGCCGTCCCGAGCGTCCTCCCTGGCTCCGCGTACGAACTCCGCGAAGGCGGAGAGCGTCGCACGCTCCAGCGGCTGGTCCTCGAGCAGCGTGCGGACGCGGTCGGCGTAGTCGGCGGCTACGCGGTCGTAGGCGTCGCGGGTGGCTTGGAGGACGGTCGGCGGGGTCGGGTCGGCCATTTCGGTCATGAGGCAACTCTAGGCGGGACCACTGACAGTGCTCCTCCCTCATATCGGAACGGTCACCCTCGGGCGGCAGTTCGACATCCAGGGGCCGCTGGGGCTCGCGACGGCGCTCCGCCGCCCGCAAGCTGCTGGAATGGTGGCCTGCGGCTGTTTCAGCCCTATCGACATCGCGACGACCCTGGCCGGTTACGGACTGCTGGGGCTCGCCGGGCTCTTCCTCGGCCTGGTGTGTCTGATCGCGCTGCTGCTCGGCGCGACCGCCCTCGTCGCCCACTTGATCCAGCGCTGGCGCACCGACGGCGACGACGAAGCCGACGGTGGCGGCTACGGCTACGGCTACGGCGGACCGGTGCAGGACGCCGACGGCGACGAAGAACCGACCGGCCTGGCGGCCTTCACCTGGCGGGAGTAGCCAGCGCCGCACGCCGCCCCCCCCGCCCGGCGTCACCAGGATCCGCACGACGAACCGCCCTACAACCTCCAGCCGTTCGCCGGAACGGCGAAGCCGCCGCCTCCGGCTCGCTTCCGGTGCGAGCAGAAGGCGGCGGCCCTTCACGCGGTCCCGCTACCTCACCACGCGAACGCCTCCGGAGTGGGGCCAGGACCGGGGAAGATCTCGTCCAGGGAGGCGAGCAGTTCCTGGCTCAGCTCCAGCTCGACCGCGCGCAGCGCCGAGTCCAGTTGCTCACGCGTGCGCGGCCCGACGATCGGGCCGGTGACGCCGGGCCGGGTCAGCAGCCAGGCGAGGGCCGCTTCGCCCGGCTCCAGGCCGTGCTTGTCCAGCAGATCCTCGTACGCCTGGACCTGCTCACGCACCTTGGTGTTCTCCAGGGCGCTCGCGCTGCGTCCGTCCCTGCGGCGCTTCCCT
The DNA here is from genome assembly GCF_054788135.1 of Streptomyces sp. O3. Lineage (NCBI taxonomy): Bacteria > Bacillati > Actinomycetota > Actinomycetes > Kitasatosporales > Streptomycetaceae > Streptomyces > Streptomyces sp. O3. Next base: position 71,171 of record NZ_JBTVYK010000009.1, on the reverse strand, counting down.
TCGGCCTCCTTCTTGATCACGCCGCCGAGCAGTCCGCCGTGCAGCGGCGACCACGGGATGACGCCGAGCCCGTACTCCCGCGCGGCCGGGATGACCTCCATCTCGGCGCGGCGCTCGGCGAGGTTGTAGAGGCACTGCTCGCTGACGAGCCCGACGCGGCCGTGGCGGGCGGCCAGTTCGTTGGCCTGGGCGATCTTGTAGCCGGGGAAGTTGGAGGACCCCGCGTACAGGATCTTGCCCTGTTGGATCAGCACGTCGATGGCCTGCCAGATCTCCTCGAAGGGAGTGCGGCGGTCGATGTGGTGGAACTGGTAGACGTCGATGTAGTCGGTCTGCAGCCGCTTCAGGCTGGCGTCCACCGCGCGGCGGATGTTCACCGCGCTGAGGTGGTCGTGGTTGGGCCAGACCGGGCCGCCGTCGCCCGCCATGTTCCCGAATACCTTGGTGGCGAGCACCGTCTTGTCGCGGCGCTGGCCGCCCTTGGCGAACCAGGTGCCGATGATCTCCTCGGTACGGCCCTTGTTCTCGCCCCAGCCGTACACGTTGGCCGTGTCCACGAAGTTCAGACCCGCGTCGAGAGCCGCGTCCATGATGTCGTGGCTGGTGGGTTCGTCCGTCTGCGGACCGAAGTTCATCGTGCCCAGCACGATGCGGCTGACCTTGAGTCCGGTACGTCCCAGCTGCGTGTATTCCATGAACACCCAGCGAACCCCTTCGAGTCCACTCCAGGCAAGCCCCCCGCCGCCCCCGGCCGCCGGCCTTGGCCCTGAGCCTTGACCTTGCCGTTGGCGTCAGGGTTGCACGATGACCGGCATGAACAGCACCGCACCGCAGAGCAGCAGGACCGTCGTCGTCACCGGAGCCGGTACCGGCATCGGCCGGGCCACCGCCCGCGCCTTCGCCGCCGACGGCGCCCGCGTAGTCGCGATCGGGCGGCGGAGCGAGCCGCTCGAGGAGACCGCGTCCGGGCACGACCGGATCACTCCGCTGCCCGTCGACATCACCGCCGACGGCGCGCCCGAACGGATCGTCCGGCAGGTACGGGAGACGCACGGCCGACTGGACGTGCTGGTCAACAACGCCGGGATCGTACGCGGCGGCGGACTCGGCACGTTGACGGCGGAGACGATCACGGATCAGCTCGCCACCAACCTCGTCGCCCCCGTCCTGTTGACGCAGGCCGCGCTGCCGCCCCTGGAGGCGTCGGGCGGGGTGATCGTCAATGTCAGTACGTCGGTGGGGCAGCGGGCCTGGCCCGGCAGCTCGGTCTACGCGGCGAGCAAGACCGCCCTGGAACTGCTGACCCGCAGCTGGGCGGTCGAACTGGCGCCCCGCGGAATCCGAGTGGCGGCGGTCGCGCCCGGCGCGATCGACACTCCCATCGGCGAGCACCAGGGCCTGACGCCGGAGCGGATGGCCGCGGTACGGGAATGGCAACTGGCGCACACGCCGCTGGCCCGGATCGGCCGCCCCGAGGAGGTCGCCTGGGCGATCACCCAACTCGCCGCGCCGGGCGCGTCGTTCGTCACCGGAGTGGTGCTCCCCGTCGACGGCGGAGCGGTCGTGGCGTGATAGGAGTGGTCCGAGGGGGTGTGGCGGGTGCGGATCGGTGAGCTGGCCCGGACGACGGGGACGACCGCTCGTGCGCTGCGGCACTACGAGCAGGCCGGGCTGATCTCCGCCGAGCGGGCCGCCAACGGCTACCGCGTCTACGACGAGCGGGCGGTGGTGCGGGTCCGCAACATCCGCTATCTGCTGGCCGCCGGCCTCACCCTGGACGATGTGCGGGTGTTCCTGCCCTGCCTGGACGGCGACGTGGCCGCCGCGCCGCCGTCGGGCAAGGGCCTGCGGGTCGCGCTGGACCGGCTGGCGGTACTCGACGAACGGATCGCCGCCCAGACCCAGGCCCGCGACCGGCTGAGAGCGGCGCTCCGGGAGAAGACCGATGACCGGATCCGACCGGCGGTCTGACCCGGAAACGCTCACGGCGGGCGCGCGGTGCGGTCAGCCGACCGCGCTCGCCACCGCGATCACGGCGAACATCAGCAACAGCACGGCGGCCATGATCCGGTTTCTGGTCTTCGGGTCCACCCCTCGAGGTTAACCGGGCGCGCCCAGCGGCCAGCGCCCGACCACCTCGTAGCGTGGCCGTTCGCCCGGAATTCCGCTGGTGGGGAGGTTGCTGCGGACGAGCGTGAGCTCGCCCACCGTCCACGGCGTGCCGTCGAAGGCGTCGAGCGCGGCGGCGTACGGGCGCAGGTCGACGGACGCCGCCGCGCTCGCGTCCCGGTGGCCGTCGCGGCGTACGTCCTGGTGGTCGTCACGGCGTACGTCCCGGTGGCCTTCGCGCCGTACGCCCCGGCTCCTGGCCACCGTCAGGTGCGGCGTGAAGCGGCGCGGCGGCTCCGGCATCCGCACGCCCGCCTTGCGCGCGGCCGCGTCCGCGCGTTCCGCGAGCCGCCGCAGTACGTCCAGCTCGCCCGCCGCCCCGACCCACAGCGCGCGGTCCCCGAAGCGGCCGCCGCCGCGCAGGGCGAGCCCGAACGGGTCGGTGCGGTGCGCGGCGCGGGCCAGCCGCTCGGTGAGGGCGGGCAGCGCGTCGTCGGTGACCTCCCGCAGGAACGCGAGCGTGAAGTGCCAGTTCGCTCGCTCGGTCCAGCGCAGCCGGTCGGCGCCGGGGAGCGCGTGCAGCGTACGGACCTCGGCGGCGAGCTCGGCGAGGGCCGACGAGGGAGGCAGTACGGCGGCGAAGAGTCTCATCGGGGACCTTCCTACCCGACCCGGCCTCCCCAGACCACGACGCCACCTCAGACCCGACGGCCACCTCAGGCCCGGCAGCCACCTCAGGCCCGGCAGCCGCCTCAGGCCCGGCAGCCGCCTCAGGCCCGGCAGCCGCCTCAGGCCGCGGCGGCCGTCTCAGGCGCGGCGGTCGCGCGCTCCCGCGGCACGAACCGCACCTGGGGGTGCCCACGGTGCATCCGTACCCGCAGCCGCAGCCCGCCGACCCGCGCCAGGATCAGCCCGATCACCAGCGCGGCGAGCAGCGACACGGCCCCGCCCGCGGCGAAGCCGATCCGGGCCCCGTAGGTGTCGGTGACCCAGCCGACGAGCGGCGCCCCCAGCGGCGTACCGCCGGTGAAGACCATCATGAACAGGCTCATCACCCGGCCCCGCATCGCCGGGTCGGTGGCCATCTGCACGCTGGAGTTGGCGACCACGTTGACCGTCAGGCCGAACATGCCGAGCGGTACGAGCAGCGCCGCGAACAGCCAGTACGACGGCGCGAACGCGGTCACGATCTCCAGTACGCCGAAGAGCACCGCGGCGCCGACCAGGATCCGCAGCCGTGGGCTGCCGCGCCGCGCGGCGAGCAGCGCTCCGGCCAGCGAACCGGCCGCCATCAGGGTGTTGAGCAGGCCGTACGTACTCGCGCCCGAGTGGTAGACGTCGTCCACGAACGCGCTCAGCCAGATCGGGAAGTTGAAGCCGAAGGTGCCGATGAACCCGATGAGCACGATCGGCCAGATCAGCTCGGGACGCCCGGCGACATAGCGCAGCCCTTCCCGCAGCTGCCCCTTGCCGCGCGGGGCGCGCTCCACCTTGTGCAGCTCGGCGGGGCGCATCAGCGCGAGGCCGATCAGCGGCGCGAGGAAGGACAGGCCGTTGAGCAGGAAGGCGTAGCCGCTGCCGACGGCGGTGATCAGCACACCGGCGACGGCGGGGCCGACCAGCCGGGCGGACTGGAAGTTCGCGGAGTTCAGGCTGACCGCGTTGGGCAGCTGCTCGGGGCCGACCAGCTCGGCGACGAAGGCCTGCCGGGCCGGGTTGTCGACGACGGTGGCCAGGCCGAGCAGGAACGCCGTGAGGTAGACATGCCAGGTCTGGACGTGCCCGGCGAGGGTGAGCACGGCGAGCGCGACACCGGTCAGGGCCATCGCGGACTGTGTGGCGAAGAGGGTGCGGCGCTTGGGCAGGCGGTCCACGAGGACGCCGCCGTACAGGCCGAACAGCAGCATCGGCAGGAACTGCAGCGCGATGGTGAGACCGACGGCGGACGCGGATCCGGTCAGGGTCAGCACCAGCCAGTCCTGGGCGATGCGCTGCATCCAGGTGCCGGTGTTGGAGATCACCTGCCCGGTGAAGAAGAGCCGGTAGTTCCGGTTCTTCAGCGAGCTGAACATGCCGGGCTTGGCGGGCGCGGCCGATTCGGCGGGCTCGGCGGGCTTGGCGGGCTCGGCAGCCTCGGCCGGGTCAGGAGTGTCGGGGGTATCTGGTCCGGGGGCGGAGTCTGCTCCGGGTCCCGTACTCAAGTGGGCTTCGCCTCCATGCGGTTCTGTCGGTTCTGTCACGTCGGCCAGCACAGCGGGAGCGGCTCAAGACTGGCTCGATCCGGCCACTGGTCTGGCCACTGGTCCGGCCACAGGTCTGGCCATCGGCCCGACCGCTGGTCCGGCTTACAGGTGGGCGAGTTTCTCCAGGACGGGCGCGGCCGCGCGCAGCTTCGCCCACTCCTCCTCGTCCAGGTCCGCCGCGAGCGAGGCCAGCCAGGCGTTGCGCTTGCGGCGGCTCTCCTCGAGCATCGCTTCGGCGGTCTCGGTCTGGCTGACCACCTTCTGGCGGCGGTCGTCCGGGTGCGGTTCGAGCCGGACCAGCCCCTTGGCCTCCAGCAGGGCCACGATGCGGGTCATGGACGGCGGCTGCACATGCTCCCGGCGCGCGAGCTCGCCCGGTGTGGCCGAGCCGCAGCGGGCCAGGGTGCCGAGCACCGACATCTCGGTGGGGCTCAGCGACTCGTCGACCCTCTGGTGCTTGAGTCGACGGCCGAGGCGCATGATCGCGGAGCGCAGGGCGTTCACGGCGGCAGCGTTGTCGCCATGGGAAAGGTCCGGCATGTAGTTAGAGTAACTCATTACCCTGACTAAGGACCAGTCGTTTAGCGCACGACGTCGACCGAGCGCGGCACAGCCTCACCCATACGAGTGAGCTGATTCCGGAAAGTGACGCACTGGCCACCCCGTCCCGGCGACCCTGAAGCGCATGGGAACCAACGTGCTCAGCCTGCGCATAGACGGGGAGCTGCTGGAGCGGCTCCGACGACACGCGGCCAAAAGAGGAATGAGCGTCCAGGACTACGTAGTCCGGACGCTCATTCGCGATGACTTCGACGAACGCTTCAAGGCGGCGGTGGACGAGACGGAGAAGTTCTACGGCGTGCCCTAGGCCCCCTCCGGGCCCGCCCGAGACCGCCTCAGGTCAGCCCGAGCGACGGCATCAGGTAGTAGAAGCCGAACACCGCCGACACCACGTACATCGCGACCGGCACCTCGCGCCCCCGCCCGGCGGCGAGCCGCAGCACGGTGAAGGCGATGAAGCCGATCCCGATGCCGTTGGTGATCGAGTACGTGAACGGCATCATCAGCATCGTCAGGAACGCCGGGATCGCGACCGTGTAGTCCGTCCAGTCGATCGCGCCGACCGAACCGGACAGGATCAGGAACCCGACCGCGAGCAGCGCCGGCGTGGCGGCCTGCGACGGCACCATGGTGGCCAGCGGCGTCAGGAAGAGCGCCCCGGCGAACAGCCCGCCCGTGACGACGTTCGCGAAGCCGGTACGCGCGCCCTCGCCGACGCCCGCCGTGGACTCCACGAAGCAGGTGGTGGCCGACGACGAGCTGGCGCCACCGGCCGCGACGGCGATGCCGTCGACGAACAGCACCCGGTTCATGCCCGGCAGCTGGCCGTCCCGGTCGGCGAGACCGGCCTCGTCGCTGACGCCCATGATCGTGCCCATCGCGTCGAAGAACGTCGAGAGCAGCACCGTGAAGACGAACAGGACGCCGGTGAGCAGGCCGACCTTGCCGAACCCGCCGAACAGGCTGACCTCGCCGATCAGCCCGAAGTCCGGCGCGGCGACCGGGTTGCCCGGCCACTCGGGGGTGGTCAGACCCCAGGACGGGACGTCGGCGACCAGGTTGACGACCATCGCGAGTACGGTCATCGCCACGATGCTCAGCAGGATCGCGCCGGGCACCCTGCGGACGATCAGGGCGAGCGTGAGCAGCGCGCCGAGCACGAAGACCAGCACCGGCCAGCCGGTCAGGTGGCCGTCGCCGCCCAGTTGCAGCGGGACGGTGGTCTGCGCGGCGTCCGGGATGCGGGTGACGAAGCCCGCGTCCACCAGGCCGATCAGCATGATGAACAGGCCGATGCCGATCGCGATGCCCTTGCGCAGCCCCAGCGGCACCGCGTTCATCACCCGTTCCCGCAGGCCCGTGGCGACCAGCAGCATCACGACGAACCCGGCGAGCACCACCATGCCCATGGCGTCCGGCCAGCTCATCCGGGGCGCGAGCTGGAGCGCGACCACGGTGTTCACGCCGAGTCCGGCGGCGAGCGCGATCGGCACATTGCCGATGACGCCCATCAGCAGGGTGGTGAAGGCGGCGGTGAGGACGGTGGCGGTGACCAGCTGGCCGTTGTCGAGCTGGTGGCCGTGTATGTCCTTGGCGCTGCCGAGGATGATCGGGTTCAGCACGATGATGTAGGCCATCGCGAAGAAGGTGGCGAACCCGCCCCGCACCTCGCGGGCGAGCGTGGAGCCCCGCGCCGAGATCTTGAAGTAGCGATCGAGGGCGTTACCAGACATGCGTGCGTGACCTTCGGGGCGTGGAGAGCTAGGAGCTGAGAGCTAGGAGCAGGAGAGAGTCACCCCGAATCCGGCAACGCTTGTATGTTCCTACGAACAAAAACAGCCAGCGGGGACCGGTTCAGTATGAACACATAAGGAAGAAATGACTATCTCCGCGCGTAGACCCCGCGCAGCTCCCCAGTCGTACGGGCCTGACCAGGCGGCCGCGGCCCGCGCGAGGGCCCCTCGTAAGCTGGTCGCATGGCCGGATTCTTCGCGGGACCCATCAAGCACGAGGCGCCGGAGCCCCTGGAGGGCCCGGTGGTCGCCACCGTCGTCGGCGGCACCGTCATCTGGTTCGTGCTGTTCCTCGCGCAGCTCCCGTTCTACGGCTGGTTCGCGGACCACGACCGCCTGTGGTGGGTGTGGACCCCGCTGGCCGGTGCGGGCCTCGGCCTGATCGGCATCTGGTACGTACGCAAGCGCGACGCCGCGATCAAGCGGGCACGCGCGGCCGAGGCGACCGAGGCGACCACCTCCGCCACGGCCGAGGCGACGGCGGCCCCGGAGGACGACCCCGCCCAGGGCCCCGGCAAGTAGCACCCAGGTCTGATCTTCTCCCGCCAGAACCCTGATTCCGGACCCCTCGGCGAGTGAACCGCTCCCGCGCCCCGTACCGTCTGAGGCATGACGCAGCGGGCAGATCTCGACACCGACGGACCTGAGCCGGGAGGCGGCGGCAGGCAACGGCGCGACACCGGGGCCGAGGCCGGGGCCGAGGCCGGAGCCGGGGCCGACGCCGCCCCGGACCCCGTACACCCGGCCTCCCCACCGGCACCGTCGGACACGGACACGGACACGGACACGGGCCCCTCGGGTCCGCAGCCCGTCGCCGTCAGCCCTCTCGGCCTGACCACCGCCGAAGTCGCCGAGCGCGTCGCGCGCGGCGAGGTGAACGACGTACCGGTCCGCAGCAGCCGCTCGATCGGCGAGATCATCCGCGGCAACGTCTTCACCCGGTTCAACGCCCTGATCGGCGTCCTCTGGGTGATCATGCTGATCGTCGCGCCGATCCAGGACAGCCTGTTCGGCTTCGTGATCGTCGCCAACACCGGCATCGGCATCATCCAGGAGCTGCGCGCCAAGAAGACCCTGGACAACCTCGCGGTCATCGGCGAGGCCAAGCCCACGGTCCGCCGCGACGGCGTCGCCGCCGAGATCTCCACCTCCGAGATCGTGCTCGGCGACCTCATCGAGATCGGGCCGGGCGACAAGATCGTCGTGGACGGCGCCGTCGTCGAGGCGGACGGCCTGGAGATCGACGAGTCGCTGCTCACCGGCGAGGCCGACCCGGTCCTGAAGAAGCCCGGCGACCCGGTGATGTCCGGCAGCTTCGTGGTCGCGGGCGGCGGCGCGTTCACCGCGACCAAGGTCGGCCGCGAGGCCTACGCCGCGCAGCTCGCCGAGGAGGCGTCGCGCTTCACGCTCGTCCACTCCGAGCTGCGCTCCGGCATCTCCACCATCCTCAAGTACGTCACGTATCTGATGATCCCGACCTCGATCGGCCTGGTCATCAGCCAACTCGTCGTCAAGGACGACAACTTCAAGGAGTCCATCGCCTACACCGTCGGCGGCATCGTCCCGATGATCCCCGAAGGCCTGGTGCTGCTCACCTCGGTCGCCTTCGCGATCGGCGTCATCCGGCTCGGCCGGAAACAGTGCCTGGTGCAGGAGCTGCCCGCCATCGAGGGCCTCGCGCGCGTGGACACGGTCTGCCTGGACAAGACGGGCACCCTCACCGAGGGCGGCATGGACGTCACCGAGCTGCGCCTGCTGAACAGCGCGGACGAGGCGTACGTACGCAAGGTGCTCGGCGCGCTCGGCGAGTCCGACCCGCGCCCGAACGCGTCGCTCCAGGCGATCATCGACGCGTACCCGGACAGCGAGGAATGGCGCTGCACCGAGTCGCTCCCCTTCTCCTCGGCCCGCAAGTACAGCGGCGCCTCGTTCAGCGAGGGCGACGGCGAGAACTCCACCTGGCTGCTCGGCGCGCCAGACGTCCTGCTCCCGGCCGGTGACCCGACCCTCACCGAGATCGACCACCTCAACGAGCAGGGCCTGCGCGTGCTGTTGCTGGCCCGCGCGGTCAAGGACCTGGACGCGGAGTCGGTCGCCACGGGCGCGCGAGCGAGCGCCCTGGTCGTCCTGGAGCAGCGGCTGCGCCCCGACGCGGCGGACACCCTGCGCTACTTCGAGGAGCAGAACGTCGCCGCGAAGGTGATCTCCGGCGACAACGCGGTGTCGGTCGGCGCGGTGGCGGGCAAGCTCGACCTGCCCGGCGCCGAGCACACGGTGGACGCCCGTACGCTGCCCGCCGAGCGGGACGAGATGGCCAAGACCCTGGAGGACAACGCGGTGTTCGGCCGCGTCACCCCGCAGCAGAAGCGGGACATGGTCGGCGCGCTCCAGTCACGCGGCCACACGGTCGCGATGACCGGCGACGGCGTCAACGACGTACTGGCCCTGAAAGACGCCGACATCGGCGTCTCGATGGGCTCGGGGTCCGAGGCCACCCGAGCCGTGGCCCAGATCGTCCTGCTCAACAACAGCTTCGCGACGCTGCCTTCGGTGGTCGCCGAGGGGCGTCGCGTCATCGGCAACATCACCCGAGTCGCGACCCTCTTCCTCGTCAAAACCGTCTACTCGGTCCTCCTCGCCCTCCTGGTGGTCTGCACCCAGGTCGAGTACCTCTTCCTTCCCCGCCACCTCACCCTGCTCTCCACCCTCACCATCGGCGTGCCCGCCTTCTTCCTGGCCCTCGCCCCCAACAAGGAGCGCGCGCAACCGCACTTCGTGCGCAGGGTCATGCGGTACGCGATCCCCGGCGGCGCGATCGCGGCCGTGGCGACCTTCGCCACGTACCTGCTGGCCCGCCACCACTACGACGGGCCGGGCGCCCGCGAGGCCGAGACCAGCGCGGCGACCCTCACCCTGTTCCTGATCGCGATCTGGGTCCTGGCGATCATCGCCCGCCCGTACACCTGGTGGCGGATCGCCCTGATCGGCACGATGGGCCTCGGCTTCCTGCTGGTCATGGTGGTCCCCTGGCTCCAGGACTTCTTCAAGCTCCAGCTGGTCGGTACGACGATGCCATGGGGCGCGGTGGGCATCGCGGCGGTCGCGGCACTCGGCATCGAGCTCGCGTTCCGCTGGGTGAACCGCCGGGTTCCGGCCTGACACCCGCCTGACCCGCCACGACCACGCGGGGCCCGGCCGGGCGGGCGTCGCTACAGGGGCCAGCGGTGGGCCCGGCCGTCCGGGGCCGTGTACGTCACGGTCTGCCCGGCGGGGGTGGCTTCGACGGTGAACCACTCGCGGCGCGGCCGGTTCAGCCGCCGCCAGTTCCGGTGGGCGGCCTCGACCGGCCTCCACAGGTCCCGTGGCCCGGTGGACGTCACCTGCGGCGGCCCGTCGGGCATGTCCTCGACACGGGCCGCCGAGCCGTCCGCCGGGCCGTACAGGGTCGTGATGTGCCGCCCGTCCGCGCGCTGTCCGTAGGTCCGGATGACGTCCGGGGGCATATGGAGCTGGGCGAAGAACGAGAACGTCCAGTCGTCCAGCTCCCGTCCCGACAGCTCGGAGGCCCGACGGGGACCGTCCGGAACCGGAGGCACTCCTGTCGACGCTTCGGGCGTCGGCGCTTCGGGGCCGCTCTTGAGCGGCATGAACGCCGCGGGTGTGTGCAGGATGCGGCCGACCGCCGCGCCGTCCGGCAGCTTGGTCAGCCGAGCGAGCACGCCTCCGGCCAACGCCCCTTTGACGGGCACGACCATGATGCCGCCAGGACGGCACCGCTCCAGCCACTCGGGCGGGAGGCGACGCACCGACGCGGTGGCGATGAGGCGGTCGTACGTCGCGCCGGGCGGGAGGTCCCGCGCGCCGTCGCCGTGGATGACGCGCGGCTCGAAGCCGACCGCTTCGAGCCGCGCGCGGGCCATGGTCGTGAGGGCGCCGGAGCGCTCCACGGTGGTGACGTGCCCGGCCCCGGCGAGGCGGCACAGCATCGCGGCGTGGTAGCCGCTGCCGGTCCCGGCCTCGTACACCTCATCGCCCTCATTGACGTCGAGGGCGTCGAGCATGTCCGCCATGAGGCTCGGCGCGGTCGAGGACGAGGTGGGCACGCCGGTCAGTCCCTCGGGGTCGGCCTGCTCGGCGTGTACGCCGTCCACCTCCGTGATGAGCGACTCGTCCGCGTAGACGGCGTCAAGCCACGCGTCAGGGTCACCGTCGGCGAACCGCCACGGGATAAACCGCTCACCCTCACGCCGGTAGAAGGCGGGCACGAACGGATGCCGGGGGACATTGAGGAACGCCCCCGCCAGCCGTGCGGACAGCACCACGCTGCCCCGGTCGATCTGCCGCGTGAGCGAGACGCGGGCGGCGATGAGACGCTGCTCATCGTCGAGGACGTTCGTCACTGGTCGTTCCCTTCCAGGTAGTCACAGATCGCGGCCGTGATCGGCAGCCCCGTCGCCTGCTCGATGAACCCGTACTGTCCGTTCGGGTTCACCTCCAGGAACCGCCAATCGCCTTCCGGGGTCACCACGAAGTCACAGGCACCGTAAGGAAGACCGAGCCGGTCGAGCAGTCGCAGCACCCCGGCCGCCACATCGTGAGGCGGCTCGCAGACCTTGTACGTGTGGCTGTCGTAGTCGCTCCGCCAGTCGATGTGCCCCGCATCGGAAGCCGCGTGGATCTCGGCCGCGAAAATCTGGCTGCCGACGGCGGTCAGCCGAACTTCGTACGCCTTGGGCACCCACTCCTGGAACAGGTGGGCTGTGACGGCGATGTCCGGGTGAGGCAGATCGGCGACGGTGACGATGCTCGCGTACACGGCGGCGGTCTGTCCGTGCACAGTGCCGCGCACGTGAAAGAACGGCTTGTAGACGAGCTGGCCACCGATCGAGTCGGCGAAGTCCCGTGCGGCGTCCGGATCGTTGGTGATCAGTGTTCGGGGAACGCTCAGCCCTGCCTCGGCGGCGACGCGCAGTTGCAGCGGCTTGTACTCGGCGTCGGCCGCCTTCCCAGGGGGAGGAAGCCAACGGCACGGCAGGGCGGACAGCAACCCGCCGAAACCCCAGCGGGCTTCGGTCTCGGCGACCTTACGGGCTTCAACGGCCATCTTCTCGGGAAACTTCGGGCGAGCGGGGCGGCGGTAGTAGACGGACCGAACCGACGCCAGGTCGAGCGTGCGACGGTCGCTTGTCAGCGTGCCGTGCCAGCGGTTCCCGCTGAGGCTCGCGGCGAGTGTGAGCCTCAGCGGGAACTCGGCCAGGTCAGCCCGGAAGACGGGCACGGCACGCCGGTTCAGTTCCTCAACCACCAGATCACAGGTCGGATCGAAGCGACCCGCCAGGATGAGAACCTGTCCGGCATCGTTCATCAGTCGTCGCTCGGTCCGGGGTCGTCCGGCGCGTCCATCTGTCCGGAGGGCTGCGTAGGGCCGTACGTCTTCGGCGGGTTCTTGGTCATGTAGACGCCGGGCGGCATACCTTCATACGTGCCCGTCTGCGAGGCCTCGTCGTACACGACATCGCCCGGCAGGATGCCGCCCGTGGCCGACACCGGCACCAGGAAACGAAACGCGAACGGCGACGGCCCCTCCTGGCCAGACAGCTCCGGCATGGTCGCAGCCCTGTCAGCGCTCAACGGGAACCGCAGTTCCGGTACGTCGAGAGCCAACCCGGTGGGTCGCCGCTCTTCGATGGGTGTGGTGGGCATGTCGCTTCCCCTTTCTCAATGGGTGGGAAGTGCTCGTACATTCCCGCCCGTGTAGGGCGGGAAGGCCTTTGGTGATAGCCGTTCCGGCCAGGGAGGTGCGCAACTGAGCTGGTAGACGTGCAGTGTCATGCGCGAGGCACCGGCAGGCGGGGGGCGGCCTTCACTTTGCCCTCCGCTCAACAGCGTCCGACAGCAGGTCCGACGCATCGGGCAGGGGCGGGAAGTGCACCGTGCAGTCGGGGCAGGCGTAGACGCTGAAGCCGGGCCCGGAGTTCTGGTGCACCTCGGAGACGAGCACCGGGCAGTCGGTGGTTTCGTTGCAACGGGTGCACGGCACCTGTCGCGCCCCCGGCACGCCGCTGCTCGTACGCCGCGAGGTACGGGCGGACCAGGGCCGAGTCCTCACCGTCCAGCGGTACGTCGAGCCCGTACGGGGAGCGGGGAGCAGGCAGTCGTTCCCCCGTCTGCCTCTGTCGGAGCGTGCCGGGAACAGGCGCGGGCGGTCGCGGTGCGGCTGGGCGGGCCCGGTGTCGACCGCCGCATCCGCGCGGACCGAACGCCAGACTCGCCCGCAGGATCAGGGCATGGATAATGCTCACCGTCGTCAGCTCCCTCGTAGCTGGTGGCCACGCCCCCGGACCGTTCGCGCGGTCGCGGGGGTCTTAAGTGCCGCACGCTAGGGCGCTCGTGGACAGGCTGACAGCGACGCGCTGTCCCACTTTGCCGTGGAGCTAGGACGCTACGTCCTACCCGTCGAGATTCAGACGGTCGGCCAACTCGGATACCGGAGATGTCCTGCGGTGCTCACGGCTACGCAACTCGGCAACGATGCGACGCGACGTCGCGTGATACCTCATCCACTCGGGTGCGATGCCCTCCGCTCTCAGCAAAGCCTGGACCGACCTTGCTTCGTCGTTCACGTCGGCGTAGGCCAGGGCCCGGTCGACGTGGAATCGGGCGCGCCATGTCGGGGGGAGCGTCTGAAGATCTGGAACCGTGCGCGCGGTACGCAACGCTTCCGCGCTTTCCTCCATCTCGACAAAGAAGTTCACCTTGGCGACGCCCAAGTTCGTAGGGCCGAAAGGGGTGGCGTAATCGAGGCGGTCCACCCCGATTCTGGCGGCTGCCGCGCCTGCCATGCTGAGCAGCTCCCGCACGGTGTCCCGCTTCTCCCGCCGGACCGCCGCCGTGGCCGCTCGCAGCAGGAGAACTCCCCACAGCGCCAGATCCACAGGCTGTGAACGGAACCCCGGATCCATCGTGTCGGCACGTGACAGAGCGACGCGCTCGGCGTCTTCGAGTCTGCCCTGCTTCGTGAAGATCCAGGACAGACACGAGATCCCCACGATCTCAAGACGGGGATCGTCGCTCTTGCGGGACGCGTCCATGGACCGCTCAAGTGCCGTGAACCCCGCGTCTTCCTTACCGAGAGCTGCCAACGTCGTCGCGGCGACCTGATAGGCCTCTGCGAGAACGGAATAGGCGGCAGCGGCATCGTCCCCAGTGTGGGTTTGCGCGGCGGCCCTGGCGTCTGAGATCAGTTGTGGCAACAGCGTTCCGATATCCGCCATGCGGCCTTCGCGCCGGATGCGCTCTGTCGACTTCAACGATTGCCGCAACTCGGCGATATTCGGGGGATCTTCAGGATCCGGGTCCTCACCTAAGAACTCGGACACAGGCGAGACCGCTTGCCGCAGTGCCAGGACGGAGGGCGGATCGGCCTCGTCGTGAACCTCGAACGTGCTGGGCTGACCAACCAGTATCGAGGGCTCCACATCCAGCGCGCGGGCAAGCGCGTTGAGCGTGGCGAGTCGAGCGGTTTGCCGACGGCCCTGCTCAAGTTTCCGGACGATGTCGACGGAGAGGCCCGCGCGCTCCGCCAGCCTCTCCTGCGTCAGTTTGCGTCGGAGCCGAAGCCGGGCGACTCGATCTCCGATGCCGGTTTCCTCGTGGAACTCCATGGCCACTCCCGGATGGTCGTGGTCTCCACGCTACGCCCGGTACACGGCGTGTGGCGCCTAGACGGCCCTGGGACGCTATCCCGGTGGGGCGGGCTGGCGCTCTTGTGGGGTCGCGTGGTGATGCATATCGTTCCGATGTATCAACTCGATATATCAGGGCGGCACTTGTGGCCGTCCGGCTGACGCGGGAGATGCGATGCGGACCGTCGACTACAACACGCAGCAGCACCAGGACTACGCGCGCGGCCGCGCACTCACCGAGCGGCAACTACAGGCGTGGATCAGCGCCTTCGCAGCGGCGTTGCCCGAACGGCGTCCGCTGGCGGGGCTGGACGTCGGCTCGGGCACCGGCAGGTTCGCGCCCGCGCTGGCGGAAACGTTCGGGCCGGTCGTCGGCGTCGAACCGGCCGACCGTATGCGTGAGGTCGCGCAGGCCCAGTCGCGGCATCCCGATGTGCGGTACATCGCGGGCGCAGCCGAGGAGATACCGGTGCCGTCCGAGAGCGCCGACTACGCGCTCCTGGCCTGGTCCTGGCACCACGTCCAGGACCAGCCCCGAGCCGCCCGCGAACTGGCCAGGGTGCTCAGGCCGGGCGGACGGCTGCGCCTGCGCACCCTCTCGCTCTTCGCGCAGCTCAGCCCCGCCGAGCTGGAGGAGGGCCTGCGCCGAGTGGAGCAGGCCGTCGCCGCGGACCCCGATGCCCCGGCGCCGGAGCTCGCCGAGCCGCTGCTCACGCTCGAACTTCGCTGACGCGGGCACGGTGGTCGGGCACCGCCCTGCGGGTGCCCGACCAGGCCCCCCGGCTACAGGTACGGGCGGGTGATCAGCTCGATCGCGTGGCCGCCGGGGTCCTTGAAGTACACGCCTCGGCCGCCGTGCTCGTTGTTGATCTCGCCCGGGCGTCGCATCCGCGGATCGGCCCAGTGCTCGACGCCCTGGTCGCAGAGCCGCCGGTACGCCCGGTCGAACAGCTCGTCGTCGACCAGGAACGCGTAGTGCTGCATCTGGATCTCCACCGGCGGCTCGGCGAACTGCAGCAGCACGCCGTCGGCGAGCTGGATGTTGGTGAACGGGCCCCAGGAAGGCGCTTCCGGCAGTTCCAGCAGCTCCCGGAAGAAGCGAGCCGACTCGTGGCGGTCCTTGGCGGCGATGATGGTGTGGTTGAACGTGACAGTCATTCAGCTGACCTCGTTGTGCTCGGCACGGAAAACGGAAAACGGACTCGTGGTGCACGAGCACGGGGAGGTCCGCGTGCCGAACTGAGGGGGTGCCTTCTCCGCACCCGCTGCGTGATCAGCCTCCCACCGGGTGGCCCATCCGTGTGTGGCGTAGCGCCGGTCCGGTGTTCACATCGCAAGAGCCTACGCGAACCGGCTGGTCACGCCAACGTATCCGCACTCCCGCGGTCAGTAGAGTCGAGGCGTGGTGCGTGGGGACGCACACCGAGCAGCGCAGGCAGAGAGGAAGCGGGATGATTCGGCTGGCGGACGGGCCCATGACCTGGGTGGTGACCGGGGACAGCATCACTCAGGGGGTGCTGCACACCCACGGGGCGCGGAGCTGGGTCGAGCATCTGCACGAGCGGGTGCGGTGGCAGTTGGGGCGGCTCACCGACGTCGTGGTCAACACCGGCGTCTCCGGGTGGAGCGCGGTCGATGTGCTCGCGGAGCGAGACCGGCTCATCGGGCGGTTCGCGCCGGACGTGCTGTCCGTGTCGCTCGGGACGAACGACTGCCTCGCCGGGGAGGACGGGCTGCCCGAGTTCCGCGACGCGATGCACCGGATCATCGCCGGGTCCGGGCCGCAGACCCAGGTCGTGCTGCACACCCCGGCGCTGGTCAGCGTGGCGGGGCGGGAGCGGCGCGCGGCGCTTCCCGCGTACTGCCAGGCCGTGCGGGAGCTCGCGAAGGACACCGGCGCGCTGCTCGTCGACCATGAGACGCACTGGCGGGAGCACTTCGGCGCGGACGACCCCATCGCGTGGCTCGACGACCCGGCCCACCCCAACCCGGCGGGCCACCTGGAGCTGGCCGACCTCGCGCTGCGGGCGATGGGGTTGGGGGAATTGGACTCGCGCTAGTCGAACCAGCGGTCGCGGGCCAGTTCCTCCGTGCGGGACGGGTCCTCCAGCAGCGCCGCGACCTCGAAGCGGCGGGGCCACTGGGCGGTCGCCCAGGACAGGCCCGCCGCCACGCCCTCCAGGGTCGCGGCGTGGACCGCGCCGTCCGGGGTGCGACGCCACTCCAGGTCGCCCAGTTCCTCGTGTTCGCGGTACGTCGCCGGGGTGGCGGGGCCCAGCAGTACGCGTACCGCGTCCGGGACGGTGCGCTCGACGCCCTCGTCCGGGATCGCCTCCGCGCCGACCTCGCTGAGCCGCCGCACCTGGAACAGCTCCGCGAGTTCGGCCGCCCGTGCCGGGCGTACCGGCAGCAGGGCGAGACCGGCGGACAGCGGCAGCAGGTCGGGGGCGTCCGCGACCATGGCGTCCGCCGCGGCCACCACGCGGACTTCGCCGTCCACCACCGCCCGCAACTCGTCGGGGAGCGTGACCTGTTCCGGGTCGAGGTCGGCCAGCGCGCCGTACAGGGCGTGGAGTTGGGCGGCGGTGACGGGCAGCGACGGGTCGGCGAGGCGGTCCAGGAGTTCGGCCGCGCCGCCGGGCTCGTCCAGCAGGGCCGCCACCGAGGTGCGTACGCCCAGCGCCCGCAGCACCTGTTCGTCGTCGAAGCCGGCGGCGTCCGCCTCCTCGTAGAGACCGGCCAGCAGCGGGTCGCCGCCCGCCGCGCGCAGCCCGGCGGGGCGGCGGCCGCCGAGCACCGGGTGCCCGCGCAGCCACCAGGCCGTATAGGGCCGTACGGACTCGGTCGTGCCGTCCGGGAGCAGGACCCGCACCGGCAGGGTCAGCGCGTCCCGCAGCGGCGGCTGGGACAGCAGCGCCAGCGCCTGCGGCCAGCGGTCGTCGTCGACCAGGTCCAGGTCGCGTACGGCGACGAGTTCGGTGGCCACGGGCGGGACGGGCGACTGAGGCAGCTGGTCCAGGACGTCCTCGGCCCAGACGTCGACCGCGTCCAGCAGGCCCGCGTCGTCGGGCTCGGCGAAGTCGCCTTCCCTGGGGTCGAGTTCGTCCGGGTCGAGGACGACGTCGCTGGCCCGTACGAGGGCGAAGGTCGCCAGCACCCCGCACGCGGCGAGCGGCCCCTCACCCCAGCGCTCGGCCAAGTCGGCGTCCACTTCGGCCAGTTCACCCTCGCGCATGATCTGCGCGAACGGGCTGCCGGGCAGGACCAGTTCACCCGCCGGGGCCAGCTCGCCGTCCTCGTCGGGCAGGGCGAGTGCGCCGAGCCAGGGCTCGTCGCCCGGCTCCAGGCCCGCTTCCCGTACGAGGGCGAGGACCGTCTCGGCCAGTTCGTCGGCGTCCGGAGTGTCCCCGTCCTCGTCCCATGTCTCGTCGTCCAGCGACGCGGCCACGGCGGCCCGCACCTGGGGCGTGGTCAGCACGGAGCGCGGGGTCGCGGGCAGCGCGCCGAGCTTCTCCAGCAGGGGGTGCGCGGCGACGGCGTGCGCGACCTTCAGCCCGAGCCTGGCCAGATCCCCCGGCGTATCGGGACCGGGGAGCAGCACCTGCCGGGGGCCGATCGTGGTCCGCCCGTCGGCGAGCGGCACCGGCAGCCCGGTCAGCCGGTCCGGGTCGACCCCGGCCAGCGACTCGTACAGCCGCCACCACCAGCCGGGCTCCCGCTCAAGCCCGGCGAGCCGGTCCACGGCGTCCTGCAACGGCACCCGCGCGACCCCGAGCGTGCGCAGCTCGGCACGGCGCTCAAGCCCGGCGGGCAGCAGGGTCGGCAGCACCTCGGCCAGCACGCGTACGGTCTCAGCGCCCGCGCCCTCGATCACCTCGGCCTCGAAGGGCCGCAGGGTCAGGGGCCGCTCACCCCGCAGGTCACCGTCCTCGCCCTCCCCCTCATCCTCCTCCGCGCCGGAGAGCGCCGGAACCAGGAAAGGAGTGCGCGGCAGACGCTCCAGAACCGCCGCGCGCAGCGCGCCGTCCAGCTCGGACCCGCCCAGCGGCCCCGGCACCAGATCGAGCGTGCCCGTCGTCAACGGCCGCCACCCAGCCAGCAGTTCACCGTACAGATCGGCGGCACGCTCCACCAGGAAGTCAGTCAGCGGCCCAGGGGCGACACGCCGCCGCATCGCGTCCATCGGAAAAGACGCGATGAGCAGCGCGGGCAGCCCCTGCGGCTCGTCACTCGGCGTCGGAGCATGCACCACCGCCCCCGTACGAGGCCGCCCCGGAGCGCCCCGCTCGTCCACCGGAACGGCCCAGGTCACCGACCAGTGGGGCCGCAGCCGCTCCTCGACGGGCCGCCCCTCCAGCAGGGCGCGGTCCAACTCCCCGCCCACGCTGGCGGTCCGCCACCGGGTGACGCCCGACCGGCTGTCCTCGATCCGCACACAGTCGTCGTCCTGGCTCCGGCGGAGCGTCCGCGTGCCGTCCGGCGTCTCGACGACGACCTCGGCGAGCCCCGGCAGGGCCAGCAGCAGCGCGTCATCGATCCCGTCGAGCAGCCGCTCCGCGAGCGCCTCGGCCGCGGCGTCCCGCAGCGGCAGCATCACCACGGTGTCGTACGGCTCGGGGGCGATGCCCGCCGCCGCCAACGGCAGCCGCAGCAGCGGCACATGCCCGTCCCGCCGGCGCAGCTCCACATCGAGCCCCGGACCGGACTCGGCGGCCCGCTGAGCCAGCTCCCGCGCCTCGGCCAGCGAGAACCGCACCCCGCCGGTACGCCCCACCACGGCGGGCTCGTCGCTCACCGCGAGCACCGCGGCGAACCCGACCCCGAACCGCCCGACCGACCGCTCCCGCCCGTCCCGCTTGGCGGAGGCCCGCAGCGTACTGAGCGACTCGACGCCCGCCGCGTCCAGCGGCGCACCGGTGTTGGCGGCGGCCAGCACGCCGTCCCGCAGGGTGAGACTCAGCCGCCCCGGCACGCCCGCGCGGGCCGCCGCGTCGGCGGCGTTCTGCGCCAGCTCCACGACCAGCCGGTCCCGGTAGCCGCCGAGTACCAGCTCCTCCTCGGCGTTCGCGTCCTCCCGGAACCGGGCCGGTGCGGTGCTCCACGCGTCGAGCACCGCCCGCCGCAGACGCGCGGTGCCGAAGGGGTCGGTCCCTTCGGGGGCGGGCCGCACGAATTTGCTCACGGGGATCTGCCTTTCTCACGACGACTGCGCCCGAAGGTACCGCGTCACCACCGCGCCCCGCCCGCGCAGGGGCCGTCACCCACCGGGCCGCACACGCGTGTCCCCCGCCCGCGACACGAGGTGTGTCGTTCGGCTGAACCACCCGACATGCGGCCGGTACGGCCCGAGGCAAGACTGACCTCATGGCAGTCAAGGCATTCCTCGAAGGCGGACCGGACGACCTGCCCGAGCGCATCGTCCCGATCACCCCACCCGGCCAGGAGCTGAAGATCCTGCACCGCGGCGGCTACGAGCACTTCAAGGCCACCCCGCGGCACACAGACACGGCCCAGGGCCGCCTGGTCGTCTACGAGTGGTGGGAGCGCACCGAGATCGCCGAATAGCCCACGGAGCCACGCGGGGCGTTCGCGTCACGGACGCGGTGTGGTGGACCGGGCCGCGGCCGTACCGCGCGTCCCCACCGGACCGCGGCCGCCGACGAGACGGAAGGGGGCCCGTCGGGGGGTGCGCGCGCAGCGCCGATGGTCACCGCCGCCGCACGCGTTTCCCGACACCGGGTTCCCCATCGGCGTGAGCACGTACCCCCCGACGGGCCCCCGACCCACGACGAAACACCAGGCGAACGGCGCGCCAGCCGCCCCGCTCACGCCAGCCGCCCCGCCGCCCCGCTCAGGAGTGCCCCAGGTCCGCGTCCTCCGCCGCCCCCTCCGGCGCCACCGATCCCGAGTCGGCGGGCGGCCGCAACGGCATCGGCTCGACCTTCATGGTGTCGAGCACATGCGGCGCGGGCCGCGGCGGCTTGGGCATGACGGCCGCCTCGGAGTGCCCGCCGCACCCGTACGCCAGCGAGACGACCCGCCCGTCCGCCGGACTGAACTCGTTGCCGCAGATCCCGAACGCCTGCCGCAGGGACCCCGCGATCGGCACCAGGAACCCGCAGCTGACACAGCTGGCGGGCGCGGCCTGCGCCATCGGGGTCTTCGCGCCGAAGTTCTCGTCCCAGCGGTCGGCGGCGCTGTGCAGCCCGTACCGGGACAGGACACGCGCCCGCCGCAGGCCGAGCTCCTCGGCGACCGCCGAGATGGACCCGCGCGCCGGGGCGATCGGCAGCTCGGCGGGCGGCCCGTCGGTCACCTCCGCGTCCTCCGCCTCGACCAGCTCCGCCATCTCCTCGGAGACCGCGGAGTTCGGCGGCGGAACGTCCTCGGCGCTGAAACCGGGCTCAAGACGCAGGTCGTCCGCGTCGGTGGGGAGCAGATCGCCGGGCCCCATGTCACCGGGCCGCAGCCGCTCGCTCCACGGTACCCACTCGGGCGCGAGCAGCGAGTCCGGCCCCGGCAGCAGCGCCGTCTCGTCCAGGGTGACGACCTTCGCGCGGGACGCGCGGGCGACCGTCACCGCCCAGCGCCAGCCCCGGTAGCCCAGTTCCTCGCACGCGAAGAGGTGGGTGACGACCCGGTCGCCCTCCGAGACGGCCCCGACGTGCTCCCCGACGACACCGGGCGCGGCCGTCTCCTCGGCCGCCGCCCTGGCGAGGTCGACCGCCTCGGCGCACAGGCGGTCGGGGGTGCGGCTTCGCGTTGTCGCTGCGCTCACAGGTATCGCTTCTCTCCTACGCCGTCACGAGTGCGCCGACCCGGCACGGGGTGCGGACGGAGCGGACCGGTGGGCCGCGTCGACGTCCGCGCCCGGTCACTCTCGGGCGCACCTACGCCATCCATTCTGCGGGATCGCGAAGAGGCGCGCGGCCAAGCACAACCGCCGCAGGCGCGCTACGCACGCTACCTCTTTCGCGAGCCAAGGCCCACATCAAGGTGCGGGGATCCGGGTAGACGCGTCCTGGCACGCCAGGAGCGCGCCAAGGAGCACACCAGGACGCGACGACGACGGGACCACCCCGGTGTGGCAGGTGTTGGGGCACTATGTCGAAGTGACCACGGCGAGGTCGTCAAACCCGGAGAACCCAGAGAACCCGGAAAACCCGAAGAAGAACCCGAACCCGAACCCGAAGAACCCGAGAAAGGCGCACCCCAAGAAGGCGCACCCCAAGAGCGCGGGCCCGCTACGCAGGACGGCCCGCGCCATCGCCCGCGCCCTGCACCTGCCGTTCACCGGTACCGCCAAGGGCATCAGACGCGCCACGCACGCGCACGGCGCGGGCGAGTCGGGCCTGGGCAAGCTGATCGAGCTGCACGGGGTCAACGGCGCGGGCGACGTGATGGTGACCGTGGCGCTCGCCTCCACGGTGTTCTTCTCGGTGCCGACCGACGAGGCCCGCGGCCGGGTCGCCCTCTACCTGGCGATCACGATGGCCCCGTTCACTCTGCTGGCCCCCGTGATCGGCCCGCTTCTGGACCGTATCCCGCACGGCCGCCGCGCGGCGATGGCGGGCTCGATGCTGGCCAGGGCGCTGCTCGCGCTGACCCTGTCGGGCGCGGTGGCCACCGGCAGCATCGAGCTGTATCCCGCGGCGCTGGGCGTCCTGGTGTCGTCGAAGGCGTACGGCGTGGTCCGCAGCGCGGTCGTGCCGCGCCTGCTGCCGCCGCGCTTCTCGCTGGTCAGGGCGAACTCGCGGGTGACGCTCGGCGGGCTGCTCGCGACCGGCGTCGCCGCGCCGGTCGCGGCGGGGCTGCACCAGATCGGCCCCGAGTGGCCGCTGTACGGCGCGTTCGCGCTGTTCGTCACCGGCATGGTCCTGTCGTTCACGCTGCCGCACAAGGTGGACTCGGCGCGCGGCGAGCGCCGGGCGCTGCTCGCGGCGGACGCGGAACACGTCCACGTACACCTGCCCGGCACCCCGAAGGAGTCGCCGCGCAAGATCGGGCTGCGTACGGTCGGCCCGTCGGTGACGCACGGGCTGCTGGCCAACGCCTCGATCCGCTGTCTCACCGGCTTCCTGATCTTCTTCCTCGCGTTCCTGCTGCGCGAGGAGCCGCTCGCGGGGCAGAGCGCCGCGGTGTCGCTCGGCATCGTGGGGGTCGCGGCGGGCGTCGGGAACGCGATCGGCACGGCGGTCGGCGCGGCGCTGCGCGCCCGCGCGCCGGAGCTGATCATCGTGACGGTCGTCGCGTTCGTGCTCGCCGTGGCGATCACCGCGGCGATCCTGTACGGCACGGTGGTGATCGCCTGCCTCGGGGCGGCCGCGGGCTTCGCCCAGGCGCTGGGGAAGCTCTCGCTCGACGCGACGATCCAGCGGGACGTACCCGAGCTGGTGCGCACCTCCGCGTTCGCGCGCTCCGAGACGACGCTGCAGATGTCCTGGGTGATCGGCGGCGCGATCGGCATCGCACTGCCGCTGAACGGCGGCCTGGGTCTGGCGGTCGGCGCGAGCATCGTCGGCGTCGGCTGGCTGACGACCGTACGCGGGCTGCTGGCCGCCGCCAGACGGGGCACGCCGCACCCCCGCGTGGCATGACCCGCGCCCGCTCCCGATAGCCTTCGGGGCATGACCTTCCTGCTCGCGGCCAAGGGCCGCCGCCCCGCCGCCGCCCTCGGCGCCGTGTCCGCCGGACTCCTCGTACTCGCGGCCTGCGAGAAGCCGACGCCCATCGCGACGGTCACCTTCGGTGACAGCACGGTGAGCTCCGAGGCCACCTGCTACGACGACGGCAAGGGCTTCAGCCGGGAGAAGGCTGTGGAGTGCGCCCTGAAGAAGTCGAAGAAGTCCGTCACCGTGTCGCAGGGCGAGACGATGCGCATCGGCGTCGACAAGGAGATCGCCGACAAGGGCTGGACCCTGTGGGTCAACGGCCAGCAGGTCATCAGCCCCAACGCGTTCAAGAAGACCTTCCGCAGCTTCCAGGGCATCGACGTGTTCGCGCCGCAGCAGGACGGTTCGGTCGAGGACAACCTCTACATCAGCGTCGTGGAGCAGGCGAACGACGAGGGCACCAAGTTCAGGGGCGTCTGGAACTTCAAGCTCGTCAACGACGACGCCTGATCCCGCCGATGCGGGTGCTGATGGTCACCGCGGTCGCCGCGGAGGCGGACGCCGTCACCGCGGGCCTGCCCGCCGCCGCCCAGGGCCGGGGCGCGGGCCCCGGCAGCCCTGTCGCCCCGCGCGTGGACGTACTGGCCGCGGGCGTCGGCCCCGCGGCCGCCGCGGCGGGTACGGCTCGGGCGCTGACCGCCGCCGCGCTCGCGGGTGAGCCGTACGACCTGGTGGTGTCGGCCGGGATCGGCGGCGGCTTCGCGCCCGATGCGCCGGTCGGGTCCGTGGTGGTCGCCGACGCGATCGTGGCGGCCGACCTGGGCGCCGAGACCGCCGACGGGTTCCTGCCGGTGACCGAGCTGGGTTTCGGCACGGTCGAGCACCGGCCGCCCGCCGCGCTCGTACGGGCCGCCGCCGACGCGGCCGCCGCCGCCCGCACCACCGGCGCCGTACTCACCGGCGCCGTGCTGACGGTCTCCACCGTCACCGGCACCGCCGAGCGGGCCGCGCGGCTCAGGGCGCGGCACCCGGACGCCGTCGCCGAGGCGATGGAGGGCTTCGGGGTCGCCGAGGCGGCCGCCGCGCAGGGCTGCGCGGTGCTGGAACTGCGCGCGGTCTCCAACCCGGTGGGCCCGCGCGACCGCGCCGCCTGGCGGATCGGCGACGCGCTGGCGGCGCTCACCGAGACCTGCGCCGCACTCGCCCCCGCACTCGCCCACTACGAGTCATCCACGCCCCCCGAGGCGACACCTGCGCACCCCGAGGCCGAACCGCCGCCGCTCCGCACCCACGCCCGCCGCCCGACGGAGACCCCATGACGGCCAAGACCGCCAAGACAGACAGGACGGACAGGACGGACGGGACGGACGGGACAGGCAAGGCGGCGCTGCGCTTCGCCTACTCGCCCTGCCCGAACGACACCTTCGTCTTCCACGCGTGGGCGCACGGCCTGGTGCCCGGCGCGCCCGAGATCGACGTCACCTTCGCCGACATCGACGTCACCAACGGCCTGGCCGAGCGCGGCGAGCTGGACGTACTCAAGGTCTCCTACGCCGTCCTGCCCTACGTACTGGACGAGTACGCCCTGCTCCCCTGCGGCGGCGCGCTGGGCCGCGGCTGCGGCCCCCTCGTCCTCACCCGCGAACCCGACGCCGACGCCGACCTGACCGGGAAGACCGTGGCCGTGCCGAGCGAGCGCTCGACGGCGTATCTGCTGTTCCGCCTCTGGGCGGCGGACACGCTGGCCGACGGCGTCGGGGACATCGTCGTCATGCCGTTCCACGAGATCATGCCCGCCGTACGGGACGGCCGGGTGGACGCCGGTCTGGTCATCCACGAGGCGCGGTTCACCTATCAGGAGTACGGGCTGCGCTGTCTGGCGGACATGGGCGCGCACTGGGAGCGGACGACCGGCCTGCCGATCCCGCTCGGCGCGATCATCGCCAAGCGGTCGCTGGGCGAGGCGACGCTGAAGTCCCTGGCCGACGCCGCGCGCGCGTCCGTGCGGATGGCCTGGGACGACCCCGAGGCGTCCCGCGCGTACGTGCTCCAGCACGCCCAGGAGATGGACCCGCGCGTCGCCGACCAGCACATCGGGCTCTATGTGAACGAGTTCACGGCCGACCTCGGCGAGTCCGGCTACGCGGCGGTACGGGGACTGCTCACGCGCGCCGCGGCCGAGGGTCTCGTACCGCCGCTCGGCCGCGACGCGCTGAAGCCGTTCTAAACCGCCCCCAAACGCCCCCGAACACCCCAGACGCCCCGAACACCCCAGACGCCTCAGACGTCCAACTGGTCCGCGACCGCCCGCAGCATCCCGGCGATCTTCGCGCCGTGCGTCTTGTCCGGGTAGCGCCCGCGCTCCAGCTGCTGGGTGACGCCCTCCAGCAGGGTGGTCAGGTCCTGGACGATCGAGGCGAGCTCATCCGGCTTGCGGCGCTGGGCGGCCGCCACCGACGGCGCGGGGTCGAGCACTGTCACAGACAATGCCTGGTCACCGCGCTGACCTGCGACGACACCGAACTCGACGCGCTGGCCAGGCTTGAGCGAGTCCACTCCAGCGGGCAGCACTGACGAGTGAACGAAGACGTCACCGCCGTCGTCGCGGGAGAGGAAGCCGAAGCCCTTCTCACTGTTGAACCACTTGACCTTGCCGGTAGGCACGTCTGTCCTCGTCCTCGTACTCGTGGGAAACGGCTCTGGATAGCACTACAGCGGGCCGTCTGACCCGCTGCCACCAAGACTATTGGTCGCTGGGCCGGTGACAAGACGCCCCCGGCCGGTTCCTGCCCGCAGGGAACTACCCTGGTCGCGTGAGTGACACACCTATGGGCGCGGGGGACCGGCTGGTCCGTGTCGGCGCGATCGTCTTCTTCGTCGGGGCGCTGGCCACTCTGGTCACCGTGGCCCCGCTGTTCCTGGGCACAGACCCGTTCCCGACCGTGGCGTACGCCGTGTCCATGCTGATGGGCGTGGGCTTCGCGATCGCGGGCGCGGGCGTGCTGCGGTCCATCGCGGCACAGCGCCGCGCGGCGCGCGAGGCGCTGTAGCCGCGCCTCCGGCCGGGGCGCGGCCGCGCGCCGCCCAGGGTCAGCCGCCGCTCAGCCCTGCCCGGCGCGGTACCGCGCCAGCCAGCCGGGGAACTCCGTCAGGTCGCTGAGCAGCACGTCCGCGCCTTCCGCGCGCAGTTCGTCCGCGTCACAGGGCCCGGTCGGCACGGCGACCGAGAGGGCCCCCGCGCTCCGCGCGCCGCGTACGTCGCCGAGGTGGTCGCCGACGTACACCGCCGCCTCGTACTCGCGCAGGGCCTCCGCCTTGGCCTCGGCCCAGAGCCAGCCGACCACCGCGTCGGGCTCGATGCCGAGGCGGGCGAGGTGGAGCTTGGCGTGGAGTTCGTTCTTGGCGGTGACGACGATGGCGCGGCCGCCCTGCTCGCGTACGGCGGCGACGGCCTCGCGGGCGCCGGGCAGGGCGGGAGTTGGCTCGATCGCGTAGGTCGGGTACAGCTCGCGGAAGCGCTCACAGATGGCCGGAACTCGCTCCTCGGGGACCCACCGCGCCACTTCGTGCTCCAGCGGAGGCCCGAGCCGCGACACGGCGACGTCGGCGTCGATCCGCACCCCGGTCTCGGCGGAAAGCGCCTGATAGACCGCCCGGATGCCGGGTCGTGAGTCGATCAGGGTCATATCCAGGTCAAAGCCGACGGTGAACGGTCCGTTGAGCTGATGAGATGCCATGCCGTCCATTGTGCCGACCCGATCCAGACGCCCGGCCAGACGCCCAACGGACCACCACCCAGCCCACCGGCCAACCCACCGACCAACCCACCGGCCAGACCGCCGCCGAACCACCGGCCCGTACACTTAGCCAAGCCTAAGCTCACAGTGAAAAGGGTCAGATGGCCGCCGTACCGCCCGAGCCCCCTGAGGCTCCCGAGTCCCCCGCGCCACCCGCGACCACGCCCGCAACCGCGACCACGCCCGCTCCCGCGACCGCACCCGCGGCCGAGCCCGCGGCCGTGCGTCGCTCGCTGACGGTCCGGCGCGTCGCCTGGGTGGCCGCCGCCGCGGCAGCGCTCGCCGCCGCGGTGCTGCTCTCGCTCGCGGTCGGCGCCCGGCCGATCGCCCCGTCGGCCGTCTTCGACGCCCTGCTGCACGGCGGGACCGGCGACGACGCCGCGGTGGTGCGCGAGCTCCGGGTGCCGCGCACCCTGATCGGCCTGATGGTCGGCGCGGCGCTCGCGGTCACCGGCACCGCGCTCCAGGGCATCACCCGCAACCCGATCGCCGACCCCAGCATCCTCGGCATCAGCCAGGGCGCGTCGGTCGCGGTCGTGATCGCCATCGCCTTCACCGGCGCGGCGAGCC
This sequence comes from Streptomyces sp. O3, assembly GCF_054788135.1. Taxonomy (NCBI): domain Bacteria; kingdom Bacillati; phylum Actinomycetota; class Actinomycetes; order Kitasatosporales; family Streptomycetaceae; genus Streptomyces; species Streptomyces sp. O3. The sequence continues at coordinate 43,801 of NZ_JBTVYK010000009.1, read as the reverse complement.
TCTCCGACTACATCTGGTACGCGTTCGGGGGCGCGGCGCTCGCGTCGGTCGCGGTGTACGCCATCGCCTCCAGCGGCCGCGGCGGCGCGACGCCGGTGAAGCTCGCGCTGGGCGGGGCCGCGATCAACGCGCTGCTGCTGTCCGTGATCCTGGCGGTGCTCACCACGAAGGCCTCGGCGCTGGAGGAGTTCCGGTTCTGGCAGGTGGGCTCGATCGCCGGGCGGGACACCGCGCTGATCGGCCAGATCTGGCCGTTCCTGCTGGTCGGGGTCGTCCTGGTGGCGTCGGTCGCGCGCGGTCTGGACGCTCTCGCGCTCGGCGACGACGTGGCCAGGGGCCTCGGCCAGAACGTCGCCGCGGTCCGGGTCGTCGGCGGCCTGGGGGCGACGGTGCTCACCGGTACGGCGGTGGCGGCGGCGGGCCCGGTGGCGTTCGTCGGGCTGGCGGTGCCGCACATCACGCGCGCGCTCGTGGGCGGCGACCACCGCTGGGTGCTGCCGCTGGCGGCGCTGATCGGCCCGGTGATGCTGCTGGTCTCGGACTGCGTCGGCCGGGTCCTGTTCCCGCCGGGCGAGGTCCCGGCGGGCGTGATGACGGCCCTGATCGGCGTCCCATTCCTGGTGGCGCTGGTACGTCGTAAGGCGGTCCCGGCATGACCGCGGACGTCCGCGAGGCCGCCGCGCCCGACGCGCCCGACGCGCCCGCCCGCCCCGCCCGTGTGCGCCCGGCCGGATACACGGTGCTGCGCGCGGGCCGGGCCGCGTTCCTCCTGCACCGACGTGCGGCGCTGGTCGCGACGGTGCTCGCGGTGCTCGTGGCGGCCGTGTCCGTCGCGTACCTCTGTGTGGGCGAGACGTACGCGACGCCCGCCGAAGTCGTCAAGGTACTGCTGGGCCGGCCGTCGTCCGAGGAGTTCGTCGTCGGCACCCTGCGCCTGCCCCGTATGACGGTGGGCCTCCTGGTGGGCGCGGCGTTCGGCGTGGCGGGCGCGCTGATCCAGACCGTGGCCCGCAACCCGCTCGCCAGCCCCGACATCATCGGCATCAGCCAGGGCGCGAGCGCGCTCGCCGTGGCCACGCTCACCTTCGGCCTGGCGTCGTACACCGCCCTGCCGTACGTGGCGGTCAGCGGCGGCGTCCTGGCCGCCGCCCTCGTCTACGTCTTCGCCTGGCGGGGCGGGCTGCACGCCACCCGCTTCGTCCTGATCGGCATCGGCTTCGCGCTCGCGCTGCGGGCGCTCACCACGCTCTTCATGACCAAGGGCGACTATCTCGTCGCCCAACAGGCCATGATCTGGATGACCGGTTCGCTCAACGGCCTCGGCTGGGAGCAGGCCGCGCCGATGGGCTGGGTGCTGCTGGCCCTGACCCCGGCGATCGCCTGGGCCGCGCGGGCGCAGCGCACGGTGAGCATGGACGACGACACGGCGACCGCGCTCGGGGTGCGCCTGGGCCGGGTGCGGCTCGGCCTGGTGGCGCTCGGTGTGGTCCTGGCCTCGGTCGCGACCGGCACCGCGGGGCCGGTCGAGTTCGTGGCGCTGCTCGCCCCGCAGATCACCCGCCGACTGACCCGCACCGCCCAGATCCCGCTCCTGTGCAGCGCGCTGATGGGCGCGCTGATCGTCGTCCTGGCCGACCTCCTGGCCCGTCGCCTCCTCTCCCCCGTCGAACTCCCGGTCGGCGTCCTGACCGCCGCGGTCGGCGCCCCGTATCTGATCTGGCTGATCATCCGTAGCCGTACCGGAGGAAAGCCGTGACCCGGCTCAGCACGCAAGCCCTCACCCTCGCCTACGAGGACCGCACGGTCGTCCACGAGCTGGACCTGGCGGTTCCGGACGGCGAGGTCACGGTCATCGTCGGCCCGAACGCCTGCGGGAAGTCCACGACGCTCCGCGCGCTGGGCCGCCTCCTGAGGCCGAAGTCCGGCGCGGTCCTGCTGGACGGCGCGGAGCTCGCCAAGCTGCCCACCAAGCGCGTCGCCCAGCAGATCGGCCTGCTGCCCCAGACGCCCGCGGCCCCGGAGGCGATCACGGTCGCCGATCTGGTCGCCCGCGGCCGCCAGCCGCACCAGCACTGGTGGCAGCAGTGGTCGGACGCCGACGAGCGGGCCATCACCGAGGCGATGGCCCGCACCGACGTCACCGAACTCGCCGAGCGCCCGGTCGACGAGCTGTCCGGCGGCCAGCGGCAGCGCGTCTGGATCGCGATGGCGCTCGCCCAGGAGACCGAGCTGCTCCTCCTGGACGAGCCGACCACCTACCTGGACATCTCCCACCAGGTCGAGGTCCTGGACCTGGTCCGCCAGCTGAACCACGACCGCGGCCGCACCGTCGTGATCGTGCTGCACGACCTCAACCAGGCGGCCCGGTACGCCGACTTCCTGGTCGCCATGAAGTCCGGCCATGTCGTGGCCTCCGGCCCGCCCTCCGAGATCGTCACGGCCGACCTGGTCCGCGACGTCTTCGGCCTCGACTGCGTCGTCGTCCCCGACCCGGTCACGGGCTCCCCCCTGGTGGTGCCGGGCGCTCCCTGGCACGCGACGCCCGCGGAGCCGCCCGCGGAGCCCGCCGCCGCGGACACGGCGGCTCCGCTGGCCTAGGAAGGGCTGAGGGGTTCAGGGCCTGCGCCCGAGATGCGTCACCAGGATACGGATGGCGTCGTCCTCGATGAGATAGAGCACGCGACAGTCGCCGACACGCAAGCGCCGCGCACCGGGCCCGTACACGGTGGACTGGGCAGGTCGCGGCGTCTCGGCGAGCGCGTCGACGGCTTCGTAGACGGCCGCGAGTCCGGTCGGGTCGTCCTTGAGGAACCGTACGGCCGCGTGGGTGGCGCCGGGCTCCCAGATGATCCGGTAGGTCACGGGCGCAGTCCCAGCATGCGCCCGACCTCCTCGTGCGGAATGCCTTCCTCGGGAGCGCCTTCGGCCTTGCGGCGTTGGTATTCCGCCAGTGCCAAGGCGTCTTCGAGGTCCTCTATCACCTGGGGAGACACCAACACCGCCGCCACATGACCGTGGTCAGTCAGCGCGATGGTCTCGCGCCCGTGAGCGGCACGGCGCACGAGGTCGCCGAGCTGGGAGCGGGCTGCGCTGATCGCGATCTCCGTCATGAGATCAAGCATGCACAATATTAATCTAGTGGTCAATATGTGGCGCAAGGCGTCCCGCGCCTAGGACCGAAGGCGGTGGGCGCGCCAGAGCAGGAAGAGGGCCGAGGCGAGCGCCGCGCCCCGGACCACCCACGGCCAGGTGTCCGCCAGCGCGTCCGCCATGCCGCCCTCGGGGATCTCCGCGCCCCAGCGCCCCCCGGCCCGCCCCCACAGCCACACCATCCCCGCCGCCGCGACCAGCCCCGGCGCGCCCAGTACGGCGAACTTCGCCTCACGCCGGGTGAGTCGGCGCGAGGCGTACGCCAGGATCCAGCCGAGGCCCAGCGTGATCCAGTGGCCGATGAACGCACCGGCCACCAGGAGTGCGGCGGCGCACAGCAGCAGCGGACTGCCGAACCCCGTTCCGCCTCCGATCCGCAGCCGGGGGAGGCGACGGCGCGCGGGGGCCGCGTCAGTGTCGGTGTTGGCGTCCGGGCCGGGCTTCGGCCTGGGTTCCTTCGCGGCGGGCGCGTCCGGCTCCGCCTTGCCCAGGGACGCCCGCATCTCGGGGATCTCCACGCCGCCCACGAACCCCGGCACGGTGTCCGCCCCGTCGCCCGAGGGCGCGGCCCCCATCCGCCACCAGTCCTGACCACCGCCGCCAGCGCCGCCCTCGGACGGCCCCAACTCGTCCTCGCCCGCGAGATGCGGCGGCGACGCGGCGGTGGCCGAGCGCGGCTCCGGAACGGCGGCGGTCGGCGCCGACGGCTCCGGAGGCGTCGGCGCGGAACCCTCCAGGCCTGCGGAACTCCTCGGTCCCGCAGGGACTTCCGGACCCGCAGGAACCTCCGGAACCTCCGGAACCGCAGGGACCCTCGGCCCTTCGGAGCCCCCCGCGCCCGCCTGCGCCGTTCCCTTCCCCCGCCGCGGCCGCGGCAACGACATCCCCCGCAGCCGCGGCTTCGCCTTCGGCTCCGCTGGCCGCGGCCCCGGCACGGCCGCCCCCGAAGCGCCCCCTGGCTCCCCGGCCACCCGGCCGACCGCCTCCTCGGGCGTCCCGATCCCGGCCAGAATGCGTTTCACCTCGCCGGGGCTGTCTCCCGTGGCCGCGCCCCGCCGCTGGTCGATCTCCCGCCGCAGCTCGGTGACCAGCCGCATCCGGGTGCCGGATGGCACCTGGCGCTGCTGGGCGAGGTCCCCGACCCGGCTCAGATAGTCAAAGACGAGCTGGTCGCTCTCGATCGCCACGAGGCCCCCTGTGCCGTGCCGCTGCCGTACTCCGTACTCCCGACGCCCGCGTGCCGCCGCCGTACGGCCGCGTCATGACTGTCGGCGCACCGACGGTATCGCGCGCGGGCGGCCGCGCGCTGGTCCTCGGCGCCTCAGCGCCTCAGCGTCTCCACGCCTCACCGCCTCACCGCCTCACCGCTCCGGGGCCGGACGCATGTCGGACGTACCTACTACCGTGGGGCGGATGAGGACCGAGAGCACGTCCGGCGACTCCTTCCCCCGTACGCTCGCCGAAGCGCTGCGGCACCGCGACGACGCGTCGCTGACCGCCCTGCTGCGGGCGCGCGCCGACCTGCTCACTCCCGTGCCCAACGATCTCACCCAGCTGGCGACCCGCGCGGGCACCCGCGCGTCGGTGGTCCGCGCTCTGGAACGGCTGGACACCTTCACCCTGCAGACCGCGCAGGCCCTGGCGGTGGCGCAGGAACCCACCGCGTACGAGACGCTCCAGACCCTCCTCACCGGTGACGAGCCCCAGCCCGAACCCCAGCCTGGGCCCGAACCCGCACCCGAACCCGAACCCCACCCCGACCTCGCCCACGACATCGAGGCCGCACTCCCCACCGCCCTGGCCACCCTCCGCGAACGCGCCCTCGTCTGGGGCCCGGACCGCCGCCTGCGCCTGGTCCGCACCGCGCGCGAACTCCTCGCCCCGTCCCCCGCGCACCCCTCGCCCACCGGACTCGGCCCGACCGTCGCCGAGGCGACGGCCGGAATGTCTCCGGGCCGCCTCCAGCAGTTGCTCGAGTCCGCTGGCCTGCCGGCCACCCACGACCCGGTGTCGGCGGTGGAGTCGCTCACCGCCCTGTTCACGGACCGCGCCCGGCTGGCGGCCCTGCTCGACGGCGCGCCGCCGCAGGCGCGGGACGTACTCGGACGGCTGGCCTGGGGCCCACCGTACGGCCAGGTCACGGCCGAACCCGCGGCGCACGTACGGTGGTTGCTCGATCGCGGGCTGCTGCTGCCGACCGCGGCCGGACGGGTGGTGCTGCCCCGCGAGGTCGCCCTGCGCCTGCGCGGCGGGCGCGCGCACCGCGCGCCGCGACCGGTGCCGCCCGCGCTGGAGGTCAGGGCCGAGTACCGCCCCGCCGCGGTGGACTCCACCGCGGCGGGGCAGGCGTACACCGCGCTCGCGACGGTGGAGGAGCTGCTGCGGGAGTGGCACGAGGGCGGGCCCCCGGTGCTCCGCGCGGGCGGGCTCAGCGTCCGCGACCTGAAGCGGACCGCGGTCGCCCTGGACGTCACCGAGCCCCTGGCCGCGTTCTGGGTCGAACTCGCCTACGCGGCCGGGCTGCTGGCGTCGGACAGCGAAGTCGACGAGCGGTACGCGCCGACGCCCGCGTACGACGCGTGGCTGGAGCTGCCCCCGGCCGAGCGCTGGGCGTCGCTGGCCTCCGCCTGGCTGGCCGCCACCCGCACGGCGGGCCTGGTCGGCGACCGCGACACCGCGGCGAGCGGTGCGGCGGCGGGCCGTACGCTCTCCGCGCTCGGCCCGCACCTGGACCGCTCAGCCGCGCCCGAGGTGCGCCGCCGCGTCCTGACCCTGCTCGCGGAGCTCCCCGAGGGCGCGGCGCCGTCCCCCGAGGCGATCCTGGCCCGGCTCGCCTGGGAACACCCCCTACGCGCCACGGCCACGGACACCACGAGCACAGGCACAGGCACAGGCACCAGCACCAGCACCAGCACCAGCACCACGGAAGACCTCCGCACCCGCATCGCCCGCTGGACCCTCGCCGAGGCCGAACTCCTCGGCATCACGGGCCGCGCCGCCCTCGCCACCCACGCCCGCGCCCTCCTGGGCCCGCACACCGAACCGCCCTACCCCCACCCCACCCCCGCCGAGGCCGCCACCACCGCCACGCGGGCCGCCGCGGCGCTCGCCCCGCTGCTCCCCGAGCCCCTGGACCACGTACTCCTCCAGGCGGACCTGACCGCCGTGGCCCCCGGCCCGCTGCACCGCCCGCTCGCCGAGACGCTGAGCGTGCTGGCCGACGTGGAGTCCAAGGGCGGCGCCACGGTCTACCGCTTCACCCCGGCCTCGGTGCGCCGCGCCCTGGACGCCGGACGCGCGGCCGCCGACCTGCACACGTTCCTGGCCGAGCACTCCCGGACGCCCGTACCGCAGCCGCTGACGTACCTCATCGACGACGTGGCCCGCAGACACGGCCAGCTGCGGATCGGCGCCGCGTCGGCGTACGTACGCTGTGACGACGACGCGATGCTGAACGAGATCCTGGCCGACAAGCGCGCCCAGGGCCTGCGCCTGCGCCGCCTCGCCCCCACCGTCCTGGCCGCCCAGACGGACCCCGCCACACTGCTGGAAGGGCTGCGCGCGATGGGGTTCGCGCCCGCGGCCGAGAGCGCGGAGGGCGACGTCCTGATCCACCGCGCGCACGCCCACCGCACGCCGCCCCGCAGCGCGCCGACCCCCGTCCCCGAGGGCCCGCCGGTGCCGGACGCCACCCTGCTCAGCGCCGCCGTACGGGCCATCCGGGCCGGTGACCTGGCCGCGACGGCGCCCCGTAAGCCCGTGCCGGCGGAGGCGGCGGCGACCGCGCCCCCCGCGGCGCCGGGCGCCCTGCCCCGCACCACATCGGCCGAGACCCTCGCCACCATGCAGGCCGCGGTACTCACCGGCGACGTGCTCTGGATCGGGTACGTGAACGCCGAGGGCGCGGCGAGCCAGCGCGTGATCGCCCCCGTCCGGGTGGAGGGCGGCTTCGTCACCGCGTACGACCACACCGCCGACGAGGTCCGTACGTACCCCCTGCACCGCATCACCGGAGTGGCCGAACTGGCGGACGACGCGACCTGACCCCGCCCCCCTCCGCACCTCGTACGCCACGCGCCGCACACCGCACACCGCACCTCGTACGCCACGCGCCACACACACGTACGGGCGTGTAACACTCCCGCGTTCAGGACGTCGAAGATCACAATGGATCCGGCCATCCAGTCCGACTACCAGGAGATCCGACCACCGCGACGGCAAACGCGGTCGACGCCAGGAACCGGGAGCAGATGACCAGCCACCCCCACAGCCCGCACACCACCCACCCCAGCCACACCACCCACCCCAGCCACGCCGACCACCCCAGCCACACCACCCCCACCAGCCGCAGAGCCGTACTCGCGCTCGGCCTGACCCTGGCGGCCGCCGCCGCACCGCCCGCCCCCAGGGCGCGGGCAGCGCCGACCGCCGCGCCCGCCCCGGACCGAAAGCCCCCCGCGCTCGCCGAGCCGGGCCGTCAGCTGCTCGCTGGCCGACTCCGCCACACCACGGTCCTGCAGTCCTTCGCGTTCGACGTGCCGCGCGGCCACATCTACGCCTTACAAGTACTGCCGAGCGGCGTCCAGCTGCCCGACGAGGAGGCGCCTCTCAGCCACGCCGAACGCTCCCGGCGCGGCGACCTCTGCCTCAACCGCCTGACCCTGGACGGCCGCCCGGCCGGGCACATGTATCTGAAGGGCTTCGGCCACGGCGGCGCGATCGGCCTCCAGCCGTCGACCGTCGGCATCACCCTGTGGACGGAGTGGGACGCCAACCCGAGGTCCGGCTACGGCCGCGGCGTGTGCCGCTTCCGCTTCACCCACGGCCGGCTGCTGTACCGCGACAGCCCCGACCTCCGCACGTACCACCCCGTCCCCGGCTCCACCAGCAACTACGCCGCGATCGACGCGGTCTACCACCGCCTGCTGCTGCGCTACAAGGTCAAGGGCGTGGCCCGTTTCGCGCTCTACTCCCTCACCGACTTCCGCGCCCGCAGGTTCCGCCCCCTGGTCGACTTCCCCCAGCCCGGTGCCGACCTGCGGCTGCCCTTCCAGGGCATGACGCTGTACGGCGACCACGCCTACCAGCTGCTGGGCCACGCGTACGGACCCGACAACCCGGTGTCGTCCGGCGGCGACGCCCGCCTCTACCGCATCAACCTCCGCACCGGCCGAGTCGCCCAGGAACAGCTCGAACGCACCGCCCCCGACCTCCGCCCGCGCGAACCAGAGGGCCTGGCCGTCCTGCGCCGCCGAGGCGAGCAGCCCCGCCTCTGCCTGGGCTTCACGGAGGGCCCGCCGGGCGCCCGCCACTACCGCATCTACTACAAAGCACTCACCTGACGGCAACGGCCGCCACCGGCCATGCGGCACATTGGAGGTTTGACCACGGTGCAAAGTAGCCGTCGGCCCTCTGCCTCTCCCCGCCGCTTCGCGCCCGGCCTCAGCGGGGTTCGTCCGGTCCTGCGATCTCGTTCGCGCGGATCGTGTGCTCGGCCGCGTCGCCGGGGAAGCGGCTGAGGTAGTGGTCAGGGGCACCGTCCCGCGCCCATCGGGCTGAGCCGATGACGGCCGTACGGCCGTCGCGCAGCCTCACCCTGGACTTGGGCGGGTAGCCGCCGGTGACCGAGATGACGGCCGCTTCCAGGAGGGCCTGGGCCGCGAGGAATATGACACGCGTATCAATGAACCAGTCGGCCGAGCCGGGCACGGTGTTCGCGCCGGACTGCTTCGACAGCCAGACCGGCCGCACCGTACCCCTGCGCGTCGAGGGCCTGCCCGAGGGGACCGAAGCCACCGTCGTCGCCGCGGCGGTGGCCGGCGACGGAACCTCGGTGGACCTCACCCTCGACGTGCCGGCGGAACTCCTTCCCTCAGCTCCCGTCCGGCCAGGCGCATTCAGCCTGGGCTGACAGCGGCTGGCGCCGGGGGCCGTACGGTAGGCGGCATGCCTGCGCGCCCCCGCCCCGCCCAAGGCGAGACCGTTTCCCTGGGCCCAGTCGGCCCTCTCGCGGAGGCGACGTGGGCCAAACAAAGGCTCTCCGGGCTACGCAAGCCCTGCCCAACGGCTACTGCGGACTGCCGGTGGTGCAGTCCTGCCCGCACGCCAACTCGTGTCTGACCTGCCCGATGTTCATCACCACCGCCGAGTTCCTGCCCCAGCACCGGGAACAGCGCCAGCAGACCTTGCAGATCACCTCGTCGGCCGAAGCCCGCGGGCAGAAGCGGCTCGTGGAGATGAACCGGCAGGTCGCCGACAACCTGGAGAAGATCATCACGTCGCTCGAAGACGACGGACAGTCAGACACCGGTGGGGCGGCCGCCGATGCCTCCTGAGCCCAACCCCGCACCGCTCATCGCCGCCGCCCGCAAGCGCAGTCTGCGTCGGCAACTCGCTCACGCGCTCGGCGACCAGCGGGCATCCGCACGCACAGGCGCTGGTGGCCAGCTCTGATACCTCGTCATCCGCAACAGCGGTACCCGCGCGAACGCGCCCCCGTTTGGATTCCTAGGACTCCTAGGTTATATCTAGGAGTCCTAGGAATCATTGGGAGGGCGCATGGCGCGGGCCGGGCTGACGGCGGAGCGGGTGACGATCGCGGGCGCCGAGTTGGCGGACGAGGTGGGGCTCGACCAGGTGACCATGTCGCAGGTGGCGCGACGGCTGGGTGTGAAGGACGCGAGTCTTTACACGCACGTCCGCAGTCTGGAGGATCTGCGCGGACGGATCGCACTGCTGGCCGCCGATGAGAAGACCATCCGTATCGCCGAGGCGACTGCCGGGCGGGCGGGCAAGGACGCGCTGATCGCGTTTGCCGACGCCTGGCGGGAGTACGCCCACCAGCATCCGGGCCGCTACATGGCGACGCAGACCCCGATCCAGGTCGACCCTGAACTGGCCGCAAGAGCTCCCGGACCGCGGCGCGCGGTCGAGCTGACCTACGGCATGCTGCGCGGCTACGGACTGGCCGAGCCCGATCTGACCGACGCGGTCCGGTTGCTGCGCAGCACGTTCCACGGGTTCGTCGCCTTGGAGGCTGCGGGCGGGTTTGCGCACGAGCGTTCGCCGCAACACTCCTGGGTCCGCGCCCTCGACGCCCTGCACACCCTCCTGGAGCACTGGTCCTCGTCCCGAGAAGGAGACTCCTCATGACCGACCCGACCATCGGCAGCCTGCGCGTGAACGGCGCGACCCTGCACTACGAAGTGCGCGGCCGGGGCCCGCTCCTGCTGCTGATCCCCGGAGGGGCGGGCGACACGGCCTCCTACGACGGCATCGCCGACGACCTGGCCGCCGAATACACGGTCGCGACCTACGACCCGCGCGGCATGTCCCGAAGCACGCTGGACGACCCCGAGGCCGAGCAGCACGTGGCCGAGCACGCCGACGACGCGTTCCGAATGCTGGAACTGCTGTCTCCCGGTGAGCCCGCCCGGGTGTTCGGCGCCAGCTCGGGCGCGATCGCCGCCCTGCACCTGCTCACCGCCCATCCCGAACGCATCGAACGCGTCGTGGCGCACGAGCCGCCGATGGTGGAGGTCCTGCCGGACGCCGCCGAACATCGCACGCTCATCGCGCGCGTGCAGGAAACGCTTCACACTCAGGGGCTCATGCCGGCGATGGCCGTGTTCGCCGCGGGGCTGAAGAAGGACGGCAACACGACCGCGCCGAAGGCCGAGCTCAAGCTTCCGCCGCAAGCAGCGGCGCGGGCCGAGCGGACAATGGCCAACCTCCCGTACTTCGTCGGGCACATCGTGCCCAGCTTCATGTCCTACGCCCCGGACCTCCACCGACTGGAGGCGCTGTCGGACCGGCTCGTGCTCGCGGGCGGCCAGGACTCACGTGGCGAGCTGCCCTACCGTCCTGCGGCTCTCCTGGCCGAGCGTCTCGGCACGGAACTCCAGCACTATCCAGGCGGGCATACCGGCCTGACCACGCACCCCGCCGAGTTCGGCGAACTCCTTCGGAAGGCCTTCCGCGCCTAGGCCCTGATCCGACCCGTCCTGGCCAACACCACCGAAGCTGGTCACTGAATGTCACATCCGCAACTAGCCGTCCCCGGGGAAATCCTCGTGGCCGCTGCCACGCAGACCCCGACCCAGTGCACCGCGTCGCGCTTCAAATAACGATCGGCCTGTGCTGACGGGGCCTCGAAGACGTTAGCGGCCAGGTCGAAGACAGTGTCCTTGACCTGGCCACCCAGGTCACAGCCCTGCATGATCGGCGAGCTTGAGATAACCGCCATCGCGGCGAAGAACGCGAACAGCAGTTTCCCCGGGCCGGTCGGGTCGTAGATCCCGGGCAGCGGGCCGGCGAGCATCTCCAGCACCAGGCCGTCCGGGGGCGGACCCGTACCCGGGTGCTGGTCTTCTCGCTGAAGATCCTGTCGCGGGGGATGCCGTGCTTGCTGAGCGCATCGAGTTGGGAGTCGAGTTCCTGCCCGAGGGTCGAGCACCGGGCGTAGCCGATGCGGATGTCCGCGCTCGGCAGGTCCGGGTCGATGAGCGCCGGCGGCGGGGTGCCCGGCCGCCGCGGTCGGCCGCGGCGGCCGGGGTCGGCACCCGCAGCGCCTTCTTCAGCCGGGGCACCTTCGTGAAGCGGCGGGTGTGGTAGGCGGAGGCGACCGCGCCGCCGCGCGAGCGGCACGGCGAGCCGGGCTGTGCGTCGCACTTCGGACAGGCGTGCTGTTCGACGTCGTCGGCGTCCGACCGTCCGAGTCGATACCCGATCCGCCCGAGATCACAACGATCGAGAAGAGGGTTCACATCATTGGGTGAACTTGTTCCCGACGTGGGTCTTTAGCGGATTTCGATAATGATCTTGGGCGTAGCCTCGGAGCGGGCGCGCCGATGCGCACCGCCTGATCCTCGCCCGGCGGCCCTCCTGGGCGGTGCACCCGGCGGGCGCTGCGCGACTTCGTCCGACCGGCGACACGCTCGTTTCCGAACACACCAACAACTATGGACACACTAGGAGTTGGAACACTATGGCTGACCCTCATCTGACATCGATCTCCCCCGACAGCGGTCCGGATTCGGGCGGTACCCAGGTCACCCTGACCGGGTCGCGCCTGCAACACGTCGACCAAGTGACCTTCGCCGGCGCCGCGGCGACGGACGTACGCGTACAAAGCTCGGTCACGGTGACCTGCCTGACACCCAGCGGATCCACCGGCACCGCGAAGGTCGTCGTGCACGCCGACGGAACACCCAGCAACGAGATCGACTTTCACTACACCGAGGCGTTCGGCGTAGCCCCACAGGGCGGCCTTTCCAGATACACGATGGAGACGGGGGTCTGATTGGCGCGCCGCGGCTCCAGCGGCAGCCGCGGACTACAACAACCAGCCCCGCCCGCTGACCGGCTGGCCTAGTGGCGTGACCGCCGACGTCACCAGCACCTGCGCCGCCAGATCGCGGGCCGCCGTTGAACGGCGCCCCGCTTCGGCCACGCCCTGTGCAGTCCGCCTCTGCGCAGAACGTCTTCTCCGTCCGGGTCTGGGCCGCGGTGACGATGCGGTCGATGCGGCCCGGCGGCTCGATCGTCCTGGCCTGGCACTCCACCAGCAGGGCCTCACGCAGCCGGTCCTCCACCAGCTCGACCGGGCACACCTCCGCGGCCAGCCACGCGATCAGCTTCTCCTCGTCGGCCCGGGTTGCAGGCCGGAATTTCAGCGCCTCACGGATCTGCTTGCGGTGGTTCTTCGCCGACCCGGCTGGGCAGGTCATACTTCGCGAACTCGGCCGCCGGCACCTTCGCCAGCCCCGCGACGTACTCCACCGCGGGCTGCGGAACCTCCTACAGCAGATCCGGGAACCGGCCCTCCAGCTCGAAGAACTTCAGCAGCAGACTGAAGCCCAGCCGCGTCGCCTCGGTCTTGTTCTCGCCACCAGGCCCCAGTCGCCGTCCACCAGCGTCCAACTCGCCAACAGCTCTTCCGGCGACCACTCTTGCCGCACACCCGCCCCTTCCCTCGCCTGCTCCGGGCTTCATCCGGACGGCCCAACGAGGCGCCCGAGAGCGAGGAAACCGGTCATCTGACTATCCGAAAGCTACCCGCCAGTTACTTGCCCCTGGGGACAGAGCTGGGAGTCCGGGGCCCACAGTACGAAGCCCCGCCTGCTGCCGTGGGTCGGCAGGCTGGCGGGCTGGCGGGGCTGGCGGGCTCTTGGCTGCGGCGCCGCCCTACTCCGGAGGGCGGCTGTAGCGCTCCAACGTCGCCTTGCTCGTAGAGGGGTCCATGAGGCGCAGCTCCCACGGCCCGGTGTTCACGTCGAAGTCCTTGCCGAAGCCGACCCACTTCCCGGCCATGCGTCGCCCTGTCGGCTCCACCAGCATCTGAACCGCGCCGTGGTAGCGGGCGCCCTGGTAGTAGCCATCGGATGCCGTCTGCTCGGTCCAGGAACCGGTGACGACTGACCGGTCCAGCGTCAGGTCAATGGACAGAGGGCTGTCAGGGTTGCTGCTCGCTCCGGGCAGGCTCCGGACTGTGAGTCGGTTGCCGGTCTGCACCACCACCACGTAGTGCTTGCCCTCGTACGCGCTGTCCCGGCCGGACGAGTAGTACTCGTACCGGGACAGCCACACGCCTCCGTGCTGCTCTTCGGTCTTCGCTGCGGCCGTGTCCGCGTCCGGGGACGCTGCGGCCACGCCTTCAGGGTCCGGGTCCATGTCGTGGCCCCCTGCGCCGTCGTCGTGCACTCGTGCCATGACAGCCAGTGTGAACCCCAGCTCTTCGATGAGGCGGCCTGTGACATGCTCCAGGGCCCGGATATAGACCCCTCGGGGGGATTTGCTTACGCCGGACTCCCAGCGCTGGACGAGCCGCTTGCTCGCTTCGTTGGGCTCGTCCAGTTCCGCGCCTGCCTTGCGCAGGGCTTTGGCGAAGTCCTCTTGGCTCATGCGCATGCCGATCCGGACGGCGCACAGAGTGTCGTTCGGCTCCGTGACCGTGGCGTTCACGCGATCCTGCTGCACACGCGCGAAGCCGCCGATCTCTTCGACCGCATCGCGGGCCGCTTCCTGCACCACAACCCGCACCCCGAGAAGGGCGGGCGCCCTGCGGGCTCGCTCGCGTACACCAAGTCGGCGATTCTCGACGCCGGTTACGTCGTCCAGGACAAATACTGGGCTCACGTCGAAGGCGGCGTCTCTCAGTGCGACTCCGACGACGGACGCCCCTACAGCAACGCGTAGGCGGTAGCTCGACACCAGGTGGGCCGGTCCCTCATCGGGGCCGGTCCCCTTCTACCCGGAAAGGAGTCAATCGGGTGTCCGAGACCATCACCGAGTTACCGTCCGAGGTGGTGGCGGACTTCCGCAAAGCGGCCAAGTAGGCTGAGGAATCAGCGGACTTCGCCTCCGTTGCGTGAAAGCCCGCTCGTACGGTTTCCGCCGTGTGCGCGGGGTTCTTACTATCGGGGCAACTCGCCATCTATTCCGAATCAGTTGACCGGCAGCGTCGTCGTGTCAGTACGCTCGCCGTCAGGTGCGCCTTACGGAGGTTCCCGCGCCCGTACCGGGCACCGGCGACTGAGGACTTCTGGTCCATCCGCGGAGCTCAACTCTGCCTGGATGATGTCGAGAGCGTGCACCACCTTCTGAAGGAACGTGCTCAGGAGGTCGTCATTCTCGTAGACGGCTATGCCATAGCCGACGAGGTTGAAGATCTCCGAGATGCCGCACCGGAGGACTTGGACTCCGTACGCTTCGTCATGGAGGAGCCGCATGTAGTGGTTCAACTAGGAATAGTTCCCTACGTTACAGCGGGTGACGGCCAGGAAGCTCGCGAACTGGCTCGGGATGCGCACAGTTTGGTGAGTCTTCGCAAGCGGCCAGCGTGGCAGAACTTCGTTGCACTCACTGTCTTCCGGGTTCTTGGCTACGGCCCCGGTGTGATCTTTCTGGCCGCAGTGACTCTTTGCCTGTTCGCCGCAACTTTCGCCTATAAGCAGTTGCTCAAGGTGGACTTTGCGACGCCCGTACTTCCGGAGCGTCGGCGGGAAGCACGAAGCCGCGCTGTCCAGGGCTGGAGCGGCACGAAGTGGGGCGGCGCGCGGCGGGCCGCGTAAGCGGGCCGCCCTTGATCCAGTAATGACCTCCCAGCCGCGCGCCTTGCACAGAGCCTCACAGGCCGCACGTTGGCGGTCGGGCGAAGTAGACTCTTCAGTTTCGCGTGATAGGCGAACATAGATGGCGGCGCGCATGCCAGGTGCGTTCGCCGGAACGCCCTTCCGGCGCTTGGCGCGCGGCAATGCCCGAGCCTGGCCCGGACGCTCAGGTGTGATCTCTGTCACAGCGACGATCCCATCTCGGAGGTATATGTGTCCTGCTTGATCGTCCAGTCGGACAAGACCCTGCTCCTGGAAGTCGACCACGAGCAGGCCGACGCCTGTCGCCGCGCCATCGCTCCGTTCGCCGAGCTGGAGCGGGCGCCCGAGCACATCCACACCTACCGGGTCACCCCGCTGGGGCTGTGGAACGCGCGGGCCGCCGGGCACGACGCGGAGCAGGTCGTGGACGCGCTGGTGGAGTTCTCGCGCTACCCCGTGCCGCACGCGCTGCTCGTGGACATCGCCGAGACGATGGACCGGTACGGGCGTCTCACGCTCACCAAGCACCCGGCGCACGGCCTGGTCCTGACCAGCACCGACCGCCCCGTACTGGAGGAGGTACTGCGGTCCAAGCGGATCGCGCCGCTGGTCGGGGCGCGGATCGACCCGGACACGGTCGCCGTGCACCCCTCCGAGCGCGGCCAGATCAAGCAGACCCTGCTCAAGCTGGGCTGGCCCGCCGAGGACCTCGCGGGGTACGTCGACGGCGAGGCGCACGCCATCGAGCTGGCCGAGGACGGCTGGGCGCTGCGCCCGTACCAGAAGCAGGCCGTGGAGAACTTCTGGCACGGCGGCTCGGGCGTGGTGGTCCTGCCCTGCGGGGCCGGGAAGACGCTGGTCGGGGCCGGGGCGATGGCCCAGGCCCAGGCGACGACGCTGATCCTGGTCACCAACACCGTCTCGGCGCGCCAGTGGAAGCACGAGCTGGTGAAGCGGACGTCGCTCACCGAGGACGAGATCGGCGAGTACAGCGGTACGAAGAAGGAGATCCGCCCGGTCACGATCGCCACGTACCAGGTCCTGACGACCAAGCGGAAGGGGATCTACCCGCACCTGGAGCTGTTCGACTCCCGCGACTGGGGGCTGATCGTCTACGACGAGGTGCATCTGCTGCCCGCGCCGGTCTTCAAGTTCACGGCCGATCTGCAGGCCCGCCGCCGTCTCGGCCTGACCGCGACCCTGGTCCGCGAGGACGGCCGCGAGTCGGACGTCTTCTCGCTCATCGGGCCGAAGCGGTTCGACGCGCCGTGGAAGGAGATCGAGGCGCAGGGCTATATCGCGCCCGCCGACTGCGTGGAGGTACGGGTCAACCTGACCGACGGCGAGCGGCTCGCGTACGCCACGGCCGAGGCCGAGGAGAAGTACCGCTTCTGCGCGACGACCGCGACCAAGCGGAAGGTCACCGAGGCGCTGGTGGCCCGGCACCGGGGCGAGCAGACCCTGGTCATCGGGCAGTACATCGACCAGCTGGACGAGCTGGGCGAGCATCTGGACGCGCCGGTGATCAAGGGGGACACGTCCAACGCGCAGCGGGAGAAGCTGTTCGACGCGTTCCGGGAAGGCGCGCTCTCGGTGCTGGTGGTGTCCAAGGTCGCCAACTTCTCGATCGACCTGCCGGAGGCGACGGTCGCGATCCAGGTGTCGGGGACGTTCGGGTCGCGGCAGGAGGAGGCCCAGCGGCTGGGGCGGGTGCTGCGCCCGAAGGCGGACGGGCATGAGGCCCGGTTCTACTCGGTGGTGGCGCGGGACACGATCGACCAGGACTTCGCGGCGCATCGCCAGCGGTTCCTGGCGGAGCAGGGGTACGCGTACCGGATCGTGGACGCGGGGGACGTGCTGGCGGAGGGCTGACCCGCCGGGGCTTGGTCGCCGGTCAGCGGTGGCGGTGCCCGGCGCCTGCCGCCGGTCAGCGGTGGCGGCGTACGCCTGCTTCCTCGTCGTCGCACTCGCCGAGTATGACGACGCTCACGGCGGCGGCCGCGAAGACCTTGACGGCACGCAGGCCGTCCCCGAGGCGACGGCCGCGCCGCGCACCGGTGACGGGGCGCAGGCCTGGGGCGGGGGCGGTGACAGGGACTGGGGTGAAGGTTTCGGCACTCATGCATCCATCATGAATTCCGGACATTTCCTACACATCGCCCTGCGGACTGAACCACCGCCCCACCCGCGTACGACCAAAGACAGACCCTGTCCCCTACGGGACCGCCCCCGCCCCCTCAGGGCCTGCGTCCGCCCCGCCGGCCACAGCCCGGCGGGAAGCGCACGAGCAGTCCTCAAGTGACCCTGAAAAGTCATAGGTTGATCACTCCGTGAACGCGCCGTGATAGTTGCGCACGGCACACAGGCGCGTCACACGGAAGGAAGTACCACCCATGCGAGCACGTTCCCTCGCCGTCACGCTGGCGGCGGCAGGCGCCGCGGTCCTGGCCGGAGCCGTCCCGGCCCAGGCGCACTCGACGAGCTACGACTACTACGCCGGGTGCGGCTTCGCAGCCGCCCAGCGCTGCGGCCACGCCTACGTCTCCTCCGACCACAAGTCGATCACCGTCTGCGACGACCTCGCGGACGGGAACGTCGCGGTCGTGGAGTACTACCGCGGCAGTAAGTTCTACCGGATGTCCGACGGCAACGGCGCCAAGTCCGGCTGCGGCAACGCCTACAGCCGCGACTACCCCATCACCAAGTGGCGCATGTGCGTCGACTACGGCAGCTACAACGTCTGCATCGAGGACTGGATCAAGGCCTGACCTCTCCACTTCACCACGCATGAGTCCCCTGTCAGCGAGCCGGCGGGGGACTCATGCGTCGCACACCGCGCACACCGCCTACGTACGCCGCCCCGGCGCCCCAAGCGGGAAGGAGGACCGCTGCCGCCACCGCGTCCCGTCGTGGACGAACAGGTCGACCGTCGAGACCCTCGCGGCGACGGGCAGCCTGGCGGTCAGGGCGGCCTCGGCCCGCTCCAGGGCCGCCTCGTCCTGGTCCTGGGCGACGGTCAGGTGCGGGACGACGTCGTCGTGCCGCCCGCCGAACGGCGGGTTCTCGGGCCACCGCTCGACGATCGCCTCGGTGAGGCGTCTGAAGGGGATGTCGGAGTCGGGGGCGAGGTACAGCACGCCGGGGAACCGGCCGCAGTGCGCGAACCGGGCCTCGAAGGGTTCGTGCCGCGCCAGGGCCTCACTGATCCCGGCGCGGACGTCCCGGTCGATCCGTCCCGCGTCGAGGAACGGGAACAGCACCGTGACGTGTGCCGGAACCCCGGCACGGGCCGACGGGTCCAGTCGATCCCGCCACGCTCGTACGGCGGGCTAGGCCCTGTCTTCAAACTCCCGTCGTCCGCCCGGAGGGCGGGCTGCGCGGCGTCAGGTGCGTGCTCTCGGCGTGCCGGGCGCGGGCCCTCGTACTGGACGTACTTGGGCTCGTGCCCGGTGCGGCGAGAGTGCGTGCATGGCGTCGCGCAGCAGGCGGGAGTTTGAAGACAGGGCCTAGCCTCCGGGACTCGTACGATCAGCCCCGACTGCCCGGCCTGAAAGCCCCGTGTCGCACCCTCGGGCTCCCTGTCTCTCTCGTCCGCCATCGTCCCTGTCTACCAACGGGGGCCGGGGCAGGGCGAGTCGATTCGCCGTCCCCGGCGTCGGGTGAGCCGGGGCCGCCAGGGCCGGGGAAATTCGTTCGCGCGCGCGACGGGACCTGGCCTACACTCCTCCGTCTGCCCGCCTCCGCTACGGAGTGCCGCCGCCCGGTCGGTAACCGGCCGGCCGCGTTGACCTGAGCCCAGAGTCACTCATACCCCTTCCGGAGGCGACCCGTGCCCGCGCACGCCCATGACGCAGACGACCACAGCACCGTCGACCCGCTGGCCCGTGAGCGGGCGCACCTCGCCGCGTCGCGGGCCGCGCTGGGCGCCATGCGGGCGGACGCCGAGGCACTGGACATCCGCGACGTCACCGCGAACTGGGTGAACGCGGCGGTCCTCCAGCACCAGATCGACGAGCGGATCAAGTCGCTCGCGGACCTCTCGCACACGCCGCTGTTCTTCGGCAGGCTGGACTGTCTGCACGCGGTGAGCGCCGAACGGGCAGGCGGCGAGCGCTTCTACATCGGGCGGCGGCATGTGCACGACGGCGACGGCGACCCCATGGTCATCGACTGGCGCGCGCCGGTGTCGCAGCCGTTCTACCGAGCCTCCAAGAAGGACCCGCAGGACATCGCCCTGCGCCGCCGCTTCGGCTACACCGGCGGCGAGCTCACCGCGTACGAGGACGAGCACCTCTCCGACCCCACCGAGGCGGCCCGGACCAGCAAGCTGCTCCAGCAGGAGATCGAGCGCCCGCGCGTGGGCCCGATGCGCGACATCGTGGCGACCATCCAGCCCGAGCAGGACGAGATCGTACGCGGCGGGCTCGGCGGCACGGTGTGCGTGCAGGGCGGGCCCGGCACCGGGAAGACGGCGGTCGGGCTGCACCGGGTGGCCTACCTGCTGTACGCGCACCGCGAGCGGCTGGCCCGTACCGGCGTCCTCGTCATCGGCCCGAACGCGTCCTTCCTGCACTACATCGAGCAAGTGCTTCCGGCGCTCGGCGAGTTGGAGGTCAAACAGGCCACGGTCGATGACCTGGTGGCCCATGTGGAGGTGCGCGCCGCCGACGCGGCGGACGCGGCCGCGGTCAAGGGCGACGCCCGGATGGCCGAGGTGCTGCGACGGGCCGTGCGCTCGCATGTGACGCCGCCGACCGAGGCCCTGACAGTGGTGCGCGGCTCGCGGCGGTGGCGTATCCCGTCCTATGAACTCCAGGAGATCGTCGAGGAGTTGCTGCACCGGGATATCCGCTACGGGGCCGCCCGCGAGGCCCTGCCGCAGCGCATCGCGCATGCCGTGCTGGTCCGGATGGAGCAGTCGGGCGAGGCCCCGGACGACCGGGTGCAGGACGCCGTCGCCCGCAACCCGGCGGTGAAGGCGGCGGTCAAGGCGATCTGGCCGCCGGTCGACCCGGCGAAGCTGGTGCTGCGGCTGCTGTCCGACGCGGACTTCCTCGCCGTGCACGCGGAGGGCGTGCTGAGCTCCGACGAGCAGAAGGCGATCCTGTGGGAGCGGCCCGCGCGTTCGGCGAAGACCGCCAAGTGGTCCGCCGCGGACGCGGTGTTGGTCGACGAGGCCACCGACCTCGTGTCGCGTACGCACTCGCTCGGGCATGTCGTGCTCGACGAGGCGCAGGACCTCTCCCCGATGCAGTACCGGGCGGTGGGACGGCGCTGCTCGACGGGCTCGGCGACCGTACTGGGCGACCTGGCGCAGGGCACCACGCCCTGGGCGACGCGGAGTTGGGACGACGCGCTGGCCCATCTCGGCAAGCGGGACGCGGTGGTGGAGGAGCTGACGGCGGGGTTCCGCGTGCCGCGCGAGGTGATCGCGTTCGCGTCCCGGCTGCTGCCGTGGATCGCGCCGGGGCTCGCGGAGGTGTCGTCGGTGCGGGAGTCGCCGGGTTCGCTGGAGGTGCGGCGGACCGCCGGGGACGACCTGGCCGCGGCGGCCGTCGAGGCCTGCGTCTCGGCCCTCCGCCACGAGGGGTCCATCGGCCTGATCGCGGCCGACGCGCGGGTTCCGGTGCTGGCTCAGGCCCTGGACGCGGCGGGCCTGTCGTACCTCTCCCCCGGCGAGGAGACGACGCCGGACACCCGGTTGACGCTGGTGCCCGCGTCCCTCGCCAAGGGCCTGGAGTACGACTACGTGGTACTGGACGAGCCGGCGGCGGTGGTCGACGGCGAGCCGGACGAGCGAACCGGCCTGCGACGGCTGTACGTGGCGCTGACCCGCGCGGTGTCGGGCCTGACGGTGGTGCACGGGGCCGAGCTCCCGGAGCAACTCGCGCCGGGGGACAGGGCCTAGCCCCCTGCCTGCCCCGCTACGGCCGGGCCGAGCCCGCCGCTCGCCGCTGCCGCTGCCGCTGCCGCTCACCACCGCCGCTCACCGCCCGCCAGTCACCAGTCACCAGCCACCAGTCACCGCCCGATGAACTGCCCCAAAGAGACCCGCACCGCCGGACGCCGCTCACCCGTCCGCAGTTCGAGCAGGGCCGCTTCGGCGACCATGCCGACCCACAGCCGGGCGCAGTCCGCCGGGTGCTGCCAGCCCAGCGCCCGGAAGTCCGGTTCCGCCAGGGCGGCCATCCGCGCGTTGCGCGCCTGCACTTCGTCGGCGACCTGGGGCTCGGCGCGCGCCTCCAGCAGCAGTGCCTTCACTCCGTGCTCGCGCAGACAGGCGTCGAGATAGGCGTACGAGCCGACCAGCAGCCTCTCGGCCCCTGGCGTCCGCCCGGCCATCACCGCGTTGATCTCGGCCTCCAGCCGCTCATGGAACTCGCGGTGCAGCGCCAGCAGATACTCCGTCCGGGTGGCGAAATGATGGAAGAACGTCCCCTTGGACACGCCGAGTTCCGCCACCAGGGCATTGACGCTGAGTCCGGCCAGCCCGCGCCGCTCGGCCAGCCAGAGCCCGCTGTAGATGAGCCCGGCACGGGTGCGCTCCGCGGACTCCTGTCTCAGGTTCTTCGGCTGATCGCTCATCAGCTGTCCGCTCCTCCCGTGCGCTTGCGGCCCGCTCACCGCTGACCCTATTTTATTGACCGACCGGCCGGTCAGTGAATGACCAGCCGGTCGGTCATCTCGAAGGGGGGAAGGGATGCCGCAGCCGACGGCCCAGGGTGCCGCACGCCGCACGCGCTGGGCCCGTTACCGAGTGACCCGGCCGTTCTCCCCGCGGGACCTGGCCGCCTTGTGCGGGGTGATCACCGGCATCGTGGCGCTGGCCCTCGTCCTCGGGTGGGCGCTGGAGCTGAGGGGCGGCAAGGTGATCGTGCTGGCGATCCCGTTCGTCTCCTTGTGGTTCGACGCGCGGCGCGTCCTGTTCCAGTTCGACGCCGACGGCGTGCGGGTGGGCCGTGCGCTCCTGCCGTGGACCGACGTCACGCGGCTCGTCGTCGCGATGCCCCCGTACGGCGAACACGTCCTGCTCGGCGCCGATCTGCGGCCCGGCGCGACCGTCCCGGCCGACGCGGACCTCCCGGCGCCCGGCCCGGCGATGCCCGCACCGCTCCATGTGGCCGTCGAGCGACGGAAGTTCGACCTCGACAAGATGGCCGCCAAGGCCCGTAAACACGCCCCGCCGCACATCGAGATCGTCGTCACCGGACCGGACGACGAGCGCGCGACCCCGACCCGGCCCCCGCTCACACCCCCGCCGCACCCGGCGTACGCACCACCACCGTCGACGCCCCACCCGGCGTACACACCACGGCCAACACCCCACCCGGCGTACGCGCCACGGCCAACACCCCACCCGGCGTACGCGCCACCGCCAACACCCCACCCGGCGTACGCACCACCGCCAACACCCCACCCGGCGTACGCGCATCCGGTGTACCCACCACCGCCACCACGTCCCACGCACGAGGTGCGGTGGGGCGCCATGATCGGGATCGTGCTCACGTGCGCTGCCGTGCTGGCACTGTTCGTCTGCGCCATGCCGCTCATGGCTTATCAGTTCGACGTCGACACCGGCGACGGCCAGCCCTACCACGGCAACGAGTCGGCCTACCGGGCCCTCGGCCTGGACGAGTTCCCCGGCCTGTCGACGCCCCCCGGCGTCCTGTCCTGGCCCTGGCTGCTCGCCCCGCTCCTGGCGCAGGCGGCCCCGCTGTATCTGGCCGCCCTGCCGCAACGGCCCCGCACACTCGCCCGGATCCTCGGCTTCCTCTGCGCCCTGGCCCTTCCGTTGCGGCTCCTCGCCGACGACGTCTGGTGGGAGCCGGTGGTCATGGGCCTGCCCGCCGGATCGGCCGCCAGCCTCACCGTCTCCTTCGAGGGCGGCTGGTGGCTGCTGCACGCCGGTGCGCTCCTGGGCCTGGTGGCGTTCGTCTGGCAGGACATCGCCGCAGACCGCAACGAACCGAAGAGACCAGCATCAACCTGACTCGAACCAGACCGGGCCAAACCACACCACACCGCCCCCAGGGGGACCCTTGAAGCTCCGACCGAAGCTCGCCGCCCCGCCCGCCCTCGCCATTGCCGCCGCCGTCGCCCTCACCGCCTGCTCCTCCGGGCAGGAACTCTCGTACGGCGAGCAGGCCAGCGCCAACGACCTCGACGTGACCGTGCTGCGCGTGGAGCAGGGCAGCACCGCGGACCTGGCGATGCTGAAGGACGCCGACAAGTACGCCGACCGGACGCCGTACTACGTCCACTACCGCGTCGCCAAGACCACGCGGGGCGAGGTCAAGAGCCCCGACCTCGACGCCGTAGGCGACGGAGGACGGCTCACACAGCTGAACATCATGCCCAGTTTCCCGTCCCCCAGCGTCGGCGCGGACGGAAAGCTCACGTACTCGAAGGCGCCCAAATTCGACAAGTGCACCGACGAGCACAGCTACGAGGAGTTCAACAAAGCACCGAAGGGCGAGAGTTACGAAGCCTGCACCATCTACCTCACCGACGCGGGCGACAGCGCGGGCCCGACCCAGGTCGAGTGGGCCGACTCCGGCAAGAGTGATCCGATCGCCACCTGGAAGTAGCGCCACCTCGCCCGAGCGGCAACGCCGCGCGGACCTAGGGCGTGTCCAGCGCCGCGCGCCACTGTGCGACCGCTGTCGTCGCCACCGGTGCGGACCAGCCGTTCGGGCGGGCCGCGCCGCCGATGTGGAACGCGTCGATGCCTGACGCGCGCAGGCGCGGGACGTGGTGGAGGGTGAGGCCGCCGCCGACCAGGATCTGCTGGGCGTAGCCCGGCTCGGCGGTGCGGGCGGCCTCGGTGAGGAGTGTCGGGAGGCCGTCTTCGACGCCGGTCGCCGCGCCCGCGGTGAGGTAGGTGTCGAGGCCTGGGAGGTCCGCGAGCTGCTTGCGGAGGGCGTCGCGGTCGGCGGCGCGGTCGATGGCGCGGTGGAAGGTCCAGCGGGCGCCGTCCAGCGCGGGCAGCAGTCGCTCGATCGCGGCGACGTCGGCCGCGCCCGTCTCGTCGAGGAAGCCGAGGACGAACTCCTCGGCGCCCGCCTCGCGCAGGGCGCGCGCGTCCCGTGCCAGCGCGTCCACATCCCCCGCGGCGAAGCCGTCCGAGGCGCGCAGCATCACCCGCAGCGGGATGTCGACGGCGGCGCGGATCTCGGCGAAGGCGGCGAGCGGCGGGGTGAGCCCGTCCGCGGCCATGTCCGTGACCAGCTCAAGGCGGTCCGCGCCTCCGGCCTGGGCGGCGACGGCGTCCTCGGCGTTGAGGGCGATCACCTCCAGGACTGCACGCTTGCTCATGGGTGGGTTCCTTCTGGCTGGTCGGATGGGGTGGCGCCGCAGCACTACCCAATAGGTCTAGTCCAATAAACCAGCCTACCCGGCCAGAGGTCATCGTCGGGGCGTGATCATCAGTGTGTGACCGTCAGTGCGTGACCGTCAGTGCGCGTGGGCCTCGGACTCGTCGCCGTCGCCGTCGGCGGCGGGCGCGGGCGCCTCACCCGCCTCACCCGCCGCGCCCGCCGCGCCCTTCGCGTGCACCGTGAAGGCCGCCGTGCGGACCTCGCCCTCGTGCCGGAAGTCCAGGAAGAGGCGGTAGGCGCCCGCACTGGGGGCGGTCGCCGTGAACGAGACCTCCGGGCCGGGCTTCGTCTCGCCGTCGCCGGGTGCGCCGTTCGGATGAACGTGCAGATAGGCCAGGTCGCCGGAGCGCAGGGCCACCAGGTGGCCGTACGCGCCGAGGTAGGGCTGGAGGTCGTTGACGGGGTCGCCGTCCTTGCTGACGTTCAGCTTGAGCTCACTCGCCTTGCCGGGGCGCAGGTCGCCGTTCAGCGTGACCTCGTAGCCATCGGTCTTCGCCGTGGTGTTGTGCGCGGGGAGCCGCTCGGGCTCGTACAGGCCGGAGACGGCCAGGTCCGCGCCGAGGGTGAGGCCGCTCGCACCCTTCGCGTCGGGGGTGAAGTCGGCGAAGACGCGGTAGCCGCCCGCCTCGGGCAGCCGCACCGGGACCGACCAGGTGCCGTCGTCCGCGCGTACGGGGTGCAGGTGGCGGTACACGGTGAGGTCGCGCGAGGCGACGATCAAGTGCAGCTCCTTGCCGTGCTCGCGCTTGAAGGCGGTGACCGCGCGGCCGCCGCCGTCCTCGATGACCAGGCTGAGCTCGGCCTTCTTCCCGGCCGCGAGGCGGTCGGACCTCAGGTCCAGGGTGTAGCCGCCGTCGGAGATCTGGAGTCCGCCGGGCGGGGCGGCGGCGGTCTCGTGCCCGCCGTGCCCGCCCGCCCCCTCCGGCTCCGGACCCGGCTCCTTCGCCTTCGCCTTCGCGCCCTCGCCGTCGCCGTGACCGCCGCCCCCGTGCCGCTGGCCGCGCTCGTCCGTCGCCACTACGGGGTCGACGCCCGAGCCCACGCCGTACGCCGTGCCGAAGGTCGCGGCGAGCGCGGCGGCGAAGACCGTGATGCGCAGTCCCGTGTTCATGCCCGTCTTCATGGTGTGCCTCCCTCGCGAGCGGCCGCTGCTCCTCTGGGCGGCCGACACTGCCAACATACCCCCTAGGGGTATGAAGTCAAGTGGAGACTTCTCTTGCGCTAAATACGGGTGGGGGGTATACATGGAGACCGGAAGACAGATACCCCCTCAGGGTATTAGGAGGACGGGCCTTCCCCACGCGCCCAGGAGGCAGCAGACATGACCACCACCACACCCGGCGCCGCAGAAGTCGAACTCGCCATCGGCGGCATGACCTGCGCCTCGTGCGCCGCCCGGATCGAGAAGAAGCTCAACCGCATGGACGGGGTCGAGGCCACCGTCAACTACGCCACCGAGAAGGCCAAGGTCACCTTCCGCGAGGACATCGCCGTCGACGAGCTGATCTCCACGGTCGAGGCGACCGGCTACACGGCGCGGGAGCCCGCCCCGGCCGCCGGCACCTCGGTACCGGGCGGGGACGGCGGGTCCGGTGCCGGGGCCGGCGCCGGGGCCGGGTCCAGAGCCGGGTCCGGCGGGCTGTCCGAAGCGGAGCAGGCGGAGCAGGAGGACGCCGCGCTGCGGCCGCTGCGGCAGCGGCTGACCACCGCCGTGGTGCTCGCCGTGCCGGTCATCGCGATGGCGATGGTCCCGGCCTGGCAGTTCGAGTACTGGCAGTGGCTGTCGCTGACCATGACCGCGCCGGTGATCATCTACGCGGGCTGGCCGTTCCACAAGGCCGCCTGGACGAACGCCAAGCATGGCGCGGCGACGATGGACACGCTGATCTCGGTCGGCACCTGGGCGGCGTTCCTGTGGTCGCTGTGGGCGCTGTTCTTCGGTACGGCCGGTACGCCGGGCATGACCCACCCCTTCGAGTTCACCATCGCCCGCAGCGACGGCAGCGCCAACATCTATCTGGAGGCCGCGGCCGGGGTCACCGCCTTCATCCTCGCGGGCCGCTACTTCGAGCACCGGTCGAAGCGAAAGGCGGGCGCGGCGCTCAAGGCGCTGCTGCAACTGGGCGCCAAGGACGTGACCGTCCTGCGGGACGGCGGACGCGAAGAGACCATTCCCACCTCACAGTTGCAGGTCGGCGACCGGTTCCTGGTACGCCCCGGCGAGAAGATCGCCACCGACGGCGTGGTCGTCGACGGCACCTCGGCGGTCGACGCCTCCATGCTCACCGGCGAGTCCGTGCCGGTGGAGGTCGGCGCCGGTGACGCGGTCACCGGGGCGACGCTGAACGCGGGCGGACGGCTCGTCGTCGAGGCCACCCGCGTCGGCGCCGACACCCAACTGGCCCGGATGGCCAAGCTGGTGGAGGACGCGCAGAACGGCAAGGCGGCCGCCCAGCGGCTCGCCGACAAGATCTCCGCGGTGTTCGTGCCGATCGTGATCGCGCTGTCGCTCGGCAGCCTCGGGTTCTGGCTGGGCAACGGCTCGGGCCTGGCCGCCGCGTTCACCGCCGCCGTCGCCGTACTGATCATCGCCTGCCCCTGCGCCCTGGGGCTCGCCACACCGACCGCGCTGATGGTCGGCACCGGGCGCGGCGCTCAGCTCGGCATCCTGATCAAGGGCCCCGAGGTGCTGGAGACCACCCGCAAGGTCGACACCATCGTGCTGGACAAGACCGGCACCGTCACCACCGGCAAGATGACGCTGCTCGCCGCGCACACCGCCGACTCCACCGACGAGGCCGAGGTACTGCGGCTCGCGGGCGCGCTGGAGCACGCGTCCGAGCACCCGATCGCGCAGGCCGTGGCCGCGGGCGCGGCCGCTGAGGTCGGCGAACTGCCCGCCCCCGAGGACTTCGCGAACATCCCCGGACTCGGCGTCCAGGGCGTCGTCGACGGTCACGCGGTGCTGGTCGGCCGCGCCAAGCTGCTGGCCGAGTGGGAGATCCGCCTGCCGGCCGGGCTGGAGCGCGCCAAGGCCGACGCCGAGGCGGCGGGCCGTACGGCCATCGCGGTGGCCTGGGACGGCGAGGCGCGGGCGGTGCTCGAAGTGGCCGACGCCATCAAGGAGACCAGCCCCGAGGCGATCAGGCGGCTGCGCGGGCTCGGCCTGACGCCGATCCTGCTGACCGGCGACAACAAGGCGGTCGCCGAGTCGGTCGCGGCCGAGGTCGGGATCGCCGAGGTGATCGCGGAGGTGCTGCCGCAGGACAAGGTCGACGTGGTCAAGCGGCTTCAGGACGAGGGGCGTTCGGTCGCCATGGTCGGCGACGGCGTCAACGACGCGGCCGCGCTCGCCCAGGCCGACCTGGGCCTGGCCATGGGCACCGGCACGGACGCCGCGATCGAGGCGGGCGACCTCACCCTCGTACGGGGTGACCTGCGGGCCGCGGCGGACGCCATCCGGCTCTCCCGCAAGACCCTCGGCACCATCAAGACCAACCTGTTCTGGGCCTTCGCGTACAACGTCGGCGCTCTGCCGCTGGCCGCGATGGGGCTGCTGAACCCGATGATCGCGGGCGCGGCGATGGCCTTCTCCTCGGTCTTCGTGGTCGGCAACAGCCTGCGGCTGCGCGGCTTCCAGGCGGCGGGCGAGTGAGCACCGCGAGAGGGACGGGCAGCGGGAGAGGGGGACGGTCATGGCCGGGTATCAGAAGCACAAGGACGACGTCGTCAGGCGGTTGCGGAGGATCGAGGGCCAGGTGCGCGGGGTCCAGCGGATGGTCGAGCGGGACACCTACTGCATCGACGTACTGACCCAGATCTCCGCGATCAACGCCGCGCTCCAGGCCTGCTCGGTCTCCCTGCTCGACGAGCACCTCAACTGCTGTGTCAGCGAGGCCATCCGGCAGGGCGACGACCAGGCGAGAGCCAAGATCGGCGAGGCGTCCAAGGCCATCTCCCGGCTGATCAGGACATGACCGGCCACGCCCAGCGGCCAGAACAGCCAGAACAGCCAGCTCGGGGCATCGCCCCCGTACACCGACACCGGGTGTACGGGGGCGGTGCCCCGTACGATGTGGCGCATCCCGTAGCGGGGGCGGCCACAGGAGGGGGAAACCGTGCGGCCACTGGGCGAGTTGGAGGCTGAGATCATGGACCGGCTGTGGCGTTGGGGGCGTCCGGCCACGGTCCGCGAGATCGTCGACGACATCAATCACCTACGCCCCGTCGCCTACACCACCGTCATGACGGTGGCGGACATCCTGCACCGCAAGGGCTGGCTGCGCCGCGAGAAGTCCGGGCGGGCCTGGATCTACGAGCCCGAGCGCAGCCGCGAGGACTACACCGCGGGCCTGATGCGGGACGCGCTCGGCGCGACGGAGGACCGGCCGGCGGCGCTGCTGCGGTTCGTGGAACACATGTCGCGGGACGACGTACAGGCCCTGGACGCGGCCCTGCGAGCCGTGGACCGCGAAGGGGACCCGCGCCAGACCGGGCAGGCGCGCCAGACCGGGCAGGCGCGTGAGGGCGGGACGGCGCATGAGACCGGGACGGCGCATGAGACCGGGACGGCGCGGTGAATCATCACATCCTGCCGCCGCTCGGCTTCGCGGTGGCCGCGTGGGCGCTGATCCCCTTCCTGCTCAGCCGCGCCCGCTGGACCTCGCAGGCCCCGCGGTTCGCGGTGGCCGTCTGGTGTGTGCTGGCCGTGCTGCTCACCCTCTCGACGGCGGCGACGCTCACCCAGGCTCTGATGCCGCACGACAGCGACCACTGGCTGACCGACCTGGTCAGCGCCTGCCTGCCGTGGACGGACACCCCCTGGCCGAGCGCACGGGAGCTGCTGCGCCTCAGCGCCGCCGAACTCGCCGCCGTGGCGGCCGGTTCGGCCGTGGTGCTGCTCCCCGGCGTCGCCTGGGCGCGCGCGCTGATGCGGGCCAGAGGACGCCGACGGCGGCACGCGGAGCTGCTGCGCCTGGCCGGGAGCCGCGCGCCGGGGCTTGACGCGACCCTCCTTGAGCACCCCACGCCCGCAGTGTACTGCCTGCCGGGGCGGACCCCCCAGGTCGTGGTCAGCTCCGGCGCGTTGAACCTGCTGACCAGGCCGCAGCTCAGCGCGGTGCTCGCGCATGAGTGGGCGCACATCTCCGGCCGCCACCACCTCCTCGTGGCGGCGGCCGAGGCGTATAGCTCCGTCTTCCGCTGGCTGCCGCTGACCGGCCGGGTGCGGACCCAGGTGCCGCTGCTCCTGGAGATGGCCGCCGACGACCGCGCGCTGCGCCGCTGTTCGCGTGACGCGCTGGCGACCGCGCTGTACGCCATGGCGTCCGGGCAGGCCCCGCGCGCCGCCTTCGCCGCGGGCGGGCCGTCGGCGGCGATGCGGATGCGCCGCATTCTGACCCCGCACCGCAACGGCCGTCCCGTCCTGCGCGGACTGTTCGCCGCGGTCGCCGCGCTGGGCGCGTCGGCACCGCTCCTGATGGCCTGCTGCGCCATTCCCGGATAAACCGGCGACGCCCGCCGCACTACTGATTTACTAAGTGAATTCGTAGATTGCTCTCCGGGCCCGAACCCACGAATTCCCCGGTACTGTGGGGCCATTGGGGCGGCTGACCTGCCTGCCCCAGGGGGAGGTTCTGAACATATGCGCCTACTGGAGGTGCGCCCGGCGGTTCCGGCCCAGGCTCCCGCGATATCCCGGCTGCTCGGCGCGGCGATCCGCAGCAGCTACCTGGAGTTGCTCGGAGAGGCGGACACTCTGCGGCTGGTCAGTACCAATTGCTCGCTGACCCGCATCACCGCGGAAATCGGAATTCCCGGCGGCGCTCCCGGATGGCTCGGCTGGCTTGTCGCCACCGATGCGCAGGAACGCGTTATCGGCGCGGCGGCCGGAGGCGTACCCACGCCACGGGAAGGCGAGTTGTACACCTTGTGCACGGCAGCTGACCGCCGCCGCGAAAAGGTCGCCAGCACCCTGCTGGCCTCGGTCACCGAGCGGATGACGGACCACGGCGCCACGCGCCAGTCGGTCAGCCTGCCCGCGGCCGCCGATCCGGCGCTGCCGTTCTACCGGGCGCACGGCTTCACCGGGGACGGCCAGCGGCTGACCCGCACGCTCCCCCAGCGGTAGCAGCGCGGTCCGCCTCCGGCGGCAGCAACACCGGTCGCCCTCCAGCGACGGCAACGCGGTTGGCGTGTCTACGCGTTGGCGTGGACGCGCAGCCGGTTCGGCTGGCCCGGCACTTCTCCTCCGGGCCACGATGGTGATCGACGGCGCACCCCGGCGGCACGGGGTTCCCGTCGGACGGCAGGGACCGGTCGAGCCACCTGGAGGAGCGGATGTACATACAGACCGGCGCACCGGTGACGCCCGCACTCGACCCGGTCCCGCCGTCCCGGCCCGCCCGCACCCCGCGCGGCCCCCTCACCGGCACGCAGCCCGGCACGCATCCCGGCACGCATCCCGGTGCGCACCCTGGTGCGCACCCCGCGGCCGTACAGCTGCCCGGCCTGGAGTCGGTGGCGCCGCATCCACAGGACGAACTCTGGCTGCATGACTCGCTGCTCGGCCCGTACAGCGGCGACATCGTGGACTTCCTGCGCCTTGCCCGCTCCACCGGCGGCCCGGTGCTCGACCTCGGGGCCGGATACGGGCGGCTCGCCGTGCCCTTCGCCCGGCACGGGTTCACCGTCGAGGCCGTCGACCGCGACGCGGACAGCCTGCGCCGACTGCGCGCCTGGGCCGACCGGATCGGTCCGCGGGTACGCGGACGCGTCACCACCACGCACGCCGATCTCGCCGCACTGCGCCTGGACCGCGAGTACCAACTCGCCCTGCTCGCCGGAGCGATGATCTCCGGCGTGCACCCCGGAGCCCGCCCCCGCATGCTCCGGGAGATCGCCTCCCACCTCGGCAGCGGCGGCGCGCTCGCTCTCGACTACACCGCGCACGAGACGGCCGGTCTGGCCGAAGACCCGTGCCGTTCCTGGCCGTTCCAGGTGCCCCGGTTCGACGGGGTCGCCGAGTGGGTGGTCGCCCGGCAGGTCTTCGACCCGGCCGCGATGAGCGAGCGGATCACGTACTACCGTGAACACTCGGACAAGACGCGGGTACGCAGATCGGTCACGAGCACCGTCAAGTGGATAGTGAACCCTGACCACTTGGCGCGGGAACTGCGCGCGGCGGGGCTGCACGTCGCCGACCTGCGGCAGCAGCGGCTCGACCACCGCACCCGCGCCGTTCTGCTGGTCTGCCGTACGGTGCGGTGAGAACGCGCAGTGACGCGCGTCACATCGATGTTCGAGAGCGCCGAAGACTGTTGAAGCTTGTGACATGGTGTGACAGGGGCGACTCGGAGAATCACGAGGGGGGTCACTTCGCGGTGGTCAAAAACGGGGGCAGACTGGGGGCCGAAGGCACGGAACTGGCGCTCGCCGTATACCGGGAGCTGCGGGCGCGAGGGGCGTCCAGCTTCGAGCAGGTCGCCTCCGACATGGATCTGGAGCCCGCGGACCACGCCCGCTGCCGCCTCGAACTCATCGAGCTCGGCCTGATCGTGCCGACCGGGCACGCCCACGACAACCAGCTGGGACTGAACGCGGGCGGCACCTTAGAGACGGAGTCCGACGCGGTCACCGTCATCTCCCCGGAGATCGCGCTGCTCCGCCTCCTGGAGCAGGAGCGCACCAGGCTGCGCGACCATCTGCGCCAGGCCGACCGCGCGTACAGCGACCTGGAGACCCTGGCCGGGCAGTTCCTGCGCGCCGAGACCCTCGCCCAGGCCGCCAAGGTGGAGATCGAGGTGATCACGGACTACCGGCGCATCCAGCAGGTCCTGGAGGACATCGCGGACACCGTGCAGAGCGGCCAGGCCTCGATGCACCCCGCGGCGGTCTCCCGCGACATCCCCGAACGCGTCCTCAGCCGCGACCGGCGGCAGGTGGAGCACGGGGTGCGGGTGCGCGCCATCTACAACCAGCGTTTCGCGGCCCTGCCGGAGATGGCGGAGTACTTCCGCCGGAAGGTCGAAGTCGGCGTCGATCTGCGGCTGTCCCCGGTGGTTCCCATGAACATGGTCATCGCCGACCACCAGTTCGCCCTGCTCCCGGTCGACCCCGAAGACAGCGGCGCGGGCGCGGTGCTCGCCAAGGGCCCCGCGCTGGTGCGCTCCTATCTGGCGCTGTACGAGCAGTGCTGGCACGCGGCCGTCCCCTTCGGCGACCAGCTGCCCGCCGAGCACGGCGGGGACGGGCTCTCCGAGCAGCAGCGGGCGGCGCTGCGCATGCTCGCTTCCGGCATGAAGGACGAGAAGATCGCCCGCAGTCTGGGGGTCTCCCTGCGCACGGTCAGCCGCATGCTCTCGGAGCTGATGCAGGAGCTGGGCGCGTCCAGTCGCTTCGAGGCGGGCGTACGCGCCACCAGGCTCGGCTGGCTCGACTGACCCCGGCTCGACTGAACCCAGCTCGACTGAACCCGAGTCGACTGCCCCTGAGTCGACTGTCACCGCCTCCGCTGAACGGCCAAGAGGTACGATGCCTGCAAAGTTTTGGCCTCACCAGATGGCGGAGAGATGGCACGCGAGGCATTGGCGGACGGACAGGCCGGGCGCGAGGCGGCGATCCAGCGGCTTCGCGATGTCGGGCTGCGGGTGACGGGTCCGCGCCTCGAAGTGCTCCAGGTGCTCACCGCGGGCGGGCACCTGGACGTCGAGACACTGACCGCGGTGGCCCGCGAACGCCTGGGCACGCTCACCAGTCAGGCGGTCTATGAAATGCTGCGGCATTTCCTGGAAACCGGCCTGGCTAACCGGTTCGAGCGGCCGGGGTGGCCCGCCGTATTTGAAATCTCGGGCCCCGCGCACCAGCACGCTCTGTGCGTGAACTGCGGGCGCGTGGACAATGTGGAAATGGAATCGCCCGCACCCCCGGAAAAGGCCCTGAACGGCTGGCGCACGGATGACGCGGAAGTCATCTTCAAGGGCCTGTGCCCCGACTGCCGCCAGAGCTGACGCGGAACGAACGGCGAAGGGCCTTGCGGCCGCGCGCGAGGCGCTGGCCACAAGGCCCGACGTGCCGGTGACTTACTGCCACTCGCTGTCGTCCGTCCCCGCGACGGCGCCGGTCAGGCGCTGCCACTCGCTGTCGGGGTCGGCCGCCACCTGCCGCACGTCACCGGCCTCGGAGAGCGCCGCGCCGCCCGCGACCGCGGTGCACAGCACCAAAGCGACGGCGAACTGACGGAGAACAGTGCGGAAAACCACGGGGCGAGAAGTCTCGAGCATGATTCCTCCAGGAAGTGAACGGGAATTCCGTCCCACCTGGCCCGTGCCGCCGGGCCCTTGGTGAAGACATCTCTATGATGTCCCGCGCTAAAGTCAGAATCCATGGTTTCTCCAGTCGTTCACTCGCCATGGCGTGGGTACGACAAGGAGCCGCGAACTGGCCCGATTTCCTGGACACTTACAGTCTTTTGGTTACACCAAAAAAGGTGCTAGATTGGGAACGCGGCTCTCCCGTTCCTCCAGGAGGGGGCGGCCGCCGGGGCAGGGGCGTGCCGCCGCCCCTGCCTCACCCTCTCGCATACGCAACCGCCGGGCGGCCAGGGCACGTTCGTACACCCCCAGGGTCCGCTCGGCCGCGGTGTCCCAGCCCAGCGCCCGCGCATGGCGCACCGCCGCCGCGCCCATCGGCGCGGCCAGCTCCGGGTGCTCCGCGAACCACAGCAGCTGGCGTGCGTACGCCACCGGGGCGTGCCCGCGTACGAGCCGCCCCGTCACCCCGTCCCAGACCGCGGCGGGCAGCCCGCCCACGGCCGACGCGAGCACGGGCGTGCCGCACGCCTGCGCCTCCAGCGCCACCAGGCCGAAGGACTCGCTGCGCGAGGGGACCACCAGCACATCCGCCGCCCGGTACCAGTCCGCCAACTCCTGCTGAGGTACGGCCCGTTCCCAGCGCAGCACATCGGCGACCCCGAGCCGGGCGGCCAGCTCCCGCAGGCCGCCGGACGCCCTGGCGCCCGTACCGCTGAGCCCACCGACCACCGGCACCAGCAGCCTGGCGCGCAGTCCGGGGGCCAGCCGCAGCAGCTCGGCCACCGCGCCGACCAGCACATCGGGCCCCTTCAGCGGCTGGATACGGCCCGCGAACAGCGGCACCAGGGCGTCGGCGGGCAGCCCGAGTCTGGCCCGCGCGGCGGCCCGCCCGTCGCCCGGATGGAACGTACCGGTGGCCACACCAGGGCTGACGACCTCGGTACGGGGCGCGTCAGCGCCGTACAGGCCGCGCAACGCCCGTGCCTCGTCGGCGGTGTTGGCGATCAGCCGGTCGGCGCTGCGGACGACCTCGCGCTCGCCCCGGATGCGCGCCTCGGGCTCCGGGGTGTCGCCTTCGGCGAGCGAGGCGTTCTTGACCTTGGCGAGGGTGTGCATGGTGTGCACGAGGGGAACCCCCCAGTGCTCGGCCGCGAGGCCGCCCGCCTGACCCGACAGCCAGTAGTGCGAGTGCACCAGATCGTACGGGCGGGTCGCGGCGGCCTGGGACCGCAGCAGCGCGAGCCCGCACTCCAGGACCAGTCCGGGCATGGCCTCCTTGGGCAGCGGACGGCGCGGCCCGGCCCGCAGGTGCCGCACCCGCACACCGGGGGCGATCGGCACCTGAGGGGGCTGGCCCTCGCCCCGGCAGCGGGTGAACAGGTCGATCCGCGCGCCCTGTTCGGCCAGGGCGCGGGCCAGCTCGACCATGTAGACGTTCATGCCGCCCGCGTCCCCGGTGCCGGGCTGGTGGAGCGGCGAGGTGTGGACGCTGAGCATGGCGATGCGCAGGGACACGTGGTGCTCCTTGGGTAGGGCCACGTGCCCCGCGCCGCGGCTGCCGACGCACGGCCACGCGGCGGTTGAGTACTGCGCTCGTTGGTACTGCGCTCGTTGGTACCGCGCTCGTTGATACCGCGCGGGTCAGAAGCCGAAGACCGGGCCCGACGGCGGTGCGAGGCGGGTGCCCGGCGGGGGTGCGGCCAGGGCCGCCAGGTCGACCGGACCGCCGGGCGGGGCCGACAGCGCGGCGGCCAGCCGGTCCGCACCCTCGGGCATCACCGGCCGCGCCCACGCGGCCAGCGCCCGCGCCACCGCCAACTGGGCTACCAGCGGCCGCAGATGGCTCTCCGCGCTGCTCGGCCTGCGCCGCTCATGGGTGTTGACGTGCCCGAAGTCGTCCGTGGTGCGGACGATCTCGTCGAGCAGCGCCACCGCGCGGCGTGGCGCGAACGCCTCGGGCCCGTACGCGTCGCGCAGATCGTCGACCGTACGCGCGAGCCGCCGCAGCTGGACCTCCCAGCCCGCGCCGTCCGGGGCCGCGTCCGGCACCACGCCGCCGCTCTGCTCCCGTAAGGCGGCGAACAGCCGGGCCAGCCAGTCGTTCCAGGAGTTGTCGAGCACCTGCCGGGTACGTCCGAGCTGCGCACGGTCGAAGGCGGTGCTGCGCCCGGCCGGGCGGGCCTCCAGCACATGGCGGCGCAGCGTGTCGGAGCCGAACTCGGTGAGCAGGTCGAGCGCCCAAGTGCCGCTCGTGCCCATCGCGTCGGCGTGGTACGTCTCGTTGACGTTGAAGCTCTGGGGCAGCTTCACGCCCTGGGCGAGCAGCAGGACCGGCAGCAGGACGGCATGGCAGAAGGCGTGCCCGAAGCCGCAGAAGTGCAGGGTGCGTTCGGGCAGCGGCACCCGGTCGAAGCCATAGCCGAACAGATGCATCGCGGCCGCCTCGAAGCAGCCGTCCACGCGGTGTTCGGGGAAGCCGTCGACGGGGACCGGGACGCCCCAGTCGCCCGGATGGCCGACGGCGACGTCCGGCAGCCCGTCCTCGATCAGGCTCTCGCACAACACGGCCAGGCGCGGCGGGAGTTCGGTGCCCGCCCAGTACTCGGCGAGCGCCTCACGGTAGGGCTCCAGGGGTACGTACAGCCTGCGGCAGCGGCGCGGGCGCGCGGGCTGCCCGCACCGGGCGCAGCCGGGGTCGAGCAGGTCGCCGCAGTCGTTCGGGCGGGCGCAGGCGCGGCACATGCCGCCGTGTCCCGGCTCGCCGCAGTGCGGGCAGCCGCCGGTGACATGGGCCCCGTACAGCCAGCGGTCGCAGGTCTCGCAGTACGGCAGCAGCCGGGTGCGCGGCGCGATCACGCCGTCCGCGTGCAGTTCGCTGAACAGACGCTGGACCCAGCGCTCATAGCCGCGGTCGCGGCGCGGGTGGACGATGCGGTCGAACTCGACGCCGGAGCGCAGCCAGTCGGCGGTGATCGCGGTACGGAAGCCCTCCGCGACCTCCTCCGGCTTGCGGCCCGCGCGCAGCGCCCGCAGCTCGACGGACTCGGCGTGGTCGGCGGTCCCGGTGGTGAACAGGACGGCCTGGCCGTCGGCGCGCAGGAAGCGGGCCAGCACATCGGCGGCGACATAGGGGCCCGCCAGGTGGCCGATGTGCAGTTCTCCGTGGGTGGCGGGCGGGGTCGCGGTGATCCAGAGAGGGGTGCTCACGGAACGGACCTCCTTGACGTGGTGGGCTGCTGAGCGTGGTGGGCCGCTTGGCCTGCTGGGCCGCTTGGCCTGCTGGGCCGCTTGGCGCGGTGGGCTATCGGGGTTCAAAGTGGAAGGAGCGGATGAAGCAGTCGCGGGGCTGTTGGACCGCGTACACGATGCATTCGAAGAGCGCCTGGGTGGTGAGTTTCTCGTCCGGGTCCGGTCCGCCGCCCTGCCCGTCGCCCCCGCGCTGTCCGATGCCCTCCCATTCCGCGGAGCGCGGATCGGAAGTGGAGTAGTCGGGCGGGTAGAGCGAGAACACCCGGATTCCGGACGGCCCGAGCCTGCGCGAGAGAATGTCGGCGAATCCCGCCTGCGCGCCTTTGGCCGCGTAAAAAGCCTCGTGCGCGGCGGATTCGCCACCCTGGCCGCCGGCGCCGCCGCACACCGCGACCATGTTCACGATGTCGGGCCTTCTGGACGCCCGCAGGAGCGGCAGGAAGTGCTTGACCATCAGCACGGTGCCCCCGGCGGTCGACTCGATGGTCTCCACGATCCGGTCGTCCGACGCCTCTTCCAGGTCCATGCTGTCCAGCCACCGCGCACCGTTGTTGACCAGCAGGTCAACGCGGTCGGTGCGCTCGCCGACGCGGCGGGCGAAATCGCGGATCTCGGCCGGTCGGCTGAGGTCGCAGCCGAAGGCGTGGATGCGTGCGCGGGCCGCTCCCATGACCTCGGCGCGGGTCCGCTCGGCCGCTTCGACGGTACGCGCGGACACATACACCTCGGCCCCCAGGTGGGCGAATCCGATGGCGAGCGCACGTCCGAAATAGCGGGAGGCTCCGGTCACCACGACACGCAGATTCTCGAACTTCATACGGGTTCTGTCCCCCAGTCGGGGTCGGGATACGGAAGCAGCCGAAAGCGGTCGAATTCCCTGGAGAGGTCTGGGAATTGTCCGGCCTTTCACCAGGGTGGCAGAAGTCCGCCCCGCGAAACCTCCTCGTGCGGCTGCGCGTTCACGCCGTGACGTGGATACGCCAGGGCAACTCGGCGGCACGTTCGATGACGTGGGCGCGCTTGTGGTGCACGGCGGCGGAGTGCAGTACGGGGCCGCGACCGGCCGGGGCGTGCGCGCTGCCGTCCCGTACGCCCTGTACGCCCTGCACGCCCCGCACATCCCGTAGATTCCGCACATCCCGTACGTCGGCGGAGGTGGTGACGACGCCGCCTGGGGTGTGGATCCGCGAGGTGTCGCCCTCGCCGCCATCGGTCGGCGCGAGCAGGTGCGGCAGAGTGCCGGGCACGGCCCGCGCGGCGGTCAGGCAGAGCGCGCCGGTCAGCGCGAGGCTCGGGTGCCAGCCGGAGACGGTGACCGCGCGGACCGCGAGCTGGCCGGGCGCGTACCCGCCGACCACGGCGACCTTGGGCAGCGCGCTGTGCGGCGGACGGCCGAGCGACCGCGCGGCGGCGGCCCGCAGTTCGCGCAGCCGCCGCAGTACGCCGGGCCCGGCCTCGCGGAGCGCGCGCCGCGTGCGCAGCCCCAGGGCGTCCGCGCCCACGAAGACGTACGGATTGCCGAAGTCGACCACCGACACGGGCAGCCCGCACAGCAGGTCGAGCGGCCGCCCGGTGGGCAGCAGCGCGGGCAGCGGAGTCGGCCGCACGAGCCGCACGGTGTACGCGCCACCGCGCCCAGTCGCCGGTTCCGGTACGCACTCCACCGTGTCCCTCGTGGTCACCGCGCGCACCCGGACGGCCCCCGGCAGCCCCGCCGCCACGACGCACGCGAGCAGCGAATGCCCGCACCCGGTACGGAAGTCGAACCCATCGGAACCGCTGGGCAGCGCCTGCACGAAGCGGTAGTCCAGGTCGTACGCGGGGTCGTCGGACACCCCGTAGAGCCCGATCTTGCGGATGTGGCCGCGTCCGGTACGCAGCGACCACCCTCGTACGGCGGTGAGTTCGTCCCGTAGCGCGAGCGCGCCGCCGGGCAGCCGGTCCCGGTCGATGGCGAGGGTCGGCCCCGGCGCGCCCTCGGCCCGTACGACGTCGACGATCACGGGCCGGCGCTCACGCCGCCGCGTATCCGGCCGGAACCCGCATCCCCTGCACGACCTCCGTCCACAGCTCGTGGACGGCCAGCCCCCACAGCGCGAGCGCGTCCCGCTCGCTGGGCCGGGCGAACTGCCGTTCCAGCACGGCCTGTACGCGGCCGGGGCGCAGCTTCCCCGAGCGCAGCAGCCGGGCCGGTGAGAGCAGTTCGCGCACGGTGTCGGCCAGCGGGCCGCCGGGCGCGAGCATGGCGGACAGAGGCAGCGTGAACGGCTGCTTGGGCCGGTTCAGGACGACACGCGGCACCAGGCCGCGTCCGGCGGCGTACAGCGCGCGCTTGCCGTGGCGTTCGGCGGCGGGCAGGGCGCGGGCGAGCGCGGCGACCGACGGCTGGCAGAACGGCAGCCGCGCCTCGACGGCCCAGGCCATGCTGAGGTGGTCCACCCGGCGCAGGTGGTACGCGGGCAGCCGCCAGCGGGTCTCGAACGCGGTGAGGGCGCCGATCCGGTCGGTGCGCGCGGCGCGCAGTTCGGTCAGCACCCGGTCCGCCGCTGAGCCGTGCTCCCTGATGTACGTCCGGTAGTCGGCGGTGTAGAGGCGCTCACGCAGCAGCCGGGGCGCGGCGCCGAGCGCGTCGGTGTAGGCGGCGGCCCAGTCGGTCCCGTCGGGCGCGGCGAGCGCGGCGCGGATGCGGTCGTAGCCGCCGAACAGCTCGTCCGCGCCGTCGCCGGTGAGGGCCACGGTGAAGCCCGCCTCGCGGACGGCGCGGAACAGCGCGAACGTGCTGAGCGCGATGGGGTCGGCGTTGGGCTGCCCGAGGTGGCGGACCGTACGGGTGAGCAGCGAGACCAACTCATCGGGATCGACGGCCACTTGGTGGTGCACCGTACCCGCCTTGCGGGCGACGGCACGCGCGTAGCCGTCCTCGGCGCCCGGCCAGCGGCCACGGTAGCCGAGGTGGAAGGTGTGCAGCGGGGGCGCGACGTCGTCCCGTAGCGCCTCGGCGGCGAGCGCGGTGACCAGGGCGGAGTCCAGGCCGCCGCTGGTGACGGCGCACAGCGGTACGTCGGCCCCGGCGAGCCTGCGCACCTCGCGGCGCAGGGTGGTCAGGGCGGCCGGGGCGGCCAAGCCGGCCGGGTCCGCGGCGGCCGCGGCGTCCTGGCGGCCGGGGCCAGGACCGAAAGTGGGGCCGGGACCGGGGCCGGGCGTACGCGGCGTACGCCTGACCACCCGCAGCCCGTTCGCGCCGTCGGCCACCGCCGTGGCGCCGGGCGGCAGTACATGGATGCCCCGCAGCGCGGTCTCCGTCCCGAACGGCGTCTTGGTGGCGAGCACGGTGTCCAGGCTGTCGTCGCGCGCGTCGGCGGGCACCCCGTCGAAGGCGAGCAGCGCGGGGAGTTCGGAGGCGAAGCGCACCGCGCCGTCCGCCCCGCGGTGCACGTGGACGGGCTTCATCCCCATGTCGTCGACGGCGAGCACCAGCCGGGACGCGACTCCTTGAGCCGCCCGCAGATCGAGCACCGCGATCGCGAACATCCCGTCCAGCTGCTCGGCGAACGCGGGCCCGTACTCAACGTAGAGCGCGGGCAGCAGCCCGCCGTCACACCGGTCGGGGAAGCGGTGCCCGCGCGCCGTCAACCGGCGACGCAGCTCGCGGTGGTTGTAGATCTCGCCATTGAGCACGGCGAGCACGCCGGGGGCCGTGGCCAGCTGGTACGGCTGGCCACCGCCCACGGGGTCGGTGACGGCCAGCCGGTCACAGCCCAGCGACCACCCCGCGCCGCGGAGCACGCCTCGCTCGTCGGGTCCGCCGTGCCGCTGCCGGGCCGACACCGCGGCCAGTTCGGGTCCGCTGGCCGTCACGGCGAAGGAGCCGAAGATCCTGCACATCGCCGGTCACCTCCAAAGTCTCGTCCGCGCCCGCCCCACACACATCACCCTTGACGAGCCCAATAATTTGAAGCTACCAATTTTTTGGCTGGCGCGTAAGTGTCATGTCGTGAATGCGCCACCGGGAACGCCTTGCCGCGCCCCACCGCAGGTCAACAGGCTTGCCTCATGGCCGACTTCAGGACCGACCCACTCGACCCACTCGATCCCCCCGACCCGCCCGACCGCACCGCCCCGGAGAGCCTGCTGGTGGTGGCCGCACACCCGGACGACATCGAGTTCTGCGTCAGCGGAACGGTCATGCAGTGGATCGCCCAGGGCACCCGCGTGACGTACTGCATCGTCACGGACGGCGGCGCGGGCGGCTATGACGACCGGCTCCCCCGCCAGGCCATGGCGGACCTGCGCCGGGCCGAACAGGTCCACTCGGCCAAGCTCAGCGGCGTACACGACGTGCGCTTCCTCGGCTACCCGGACAGCTTCGTCGAGCCCAGCGTGCGGCTGCGCCGCGACCTGTGCCGGGTGATCCGGGAGGCCCGCCCGCAGCGCGCGATCATCCCCAGCCCCGAGATCAACTGGCAGCGGGTGGCCGACCTGCACCCCGACCACCGCGCCGTCGGCGACGCCGCGCTCCGCGCGGTCTACCCCGAGGCCCGCAACCCCTTCGCGCACCCCGGACTCCTGCGCGACGAGGGCCTGGCCCCCTGGATCGTCCCGGAGCTCTGGCTGATGACGGGCCCGACCCCGAACCAGTACGTCGACGTCACCCCGGTCTTCGACCGCAAGGTCGAAGCACTGCGCATCCACACCTCGCAGACCGCGCACTTCGACGACCTCGCCGCGCTGCTGCGGGACTGGCTCGGCGAGCACGCCAGGGCGGGCGGCCTCCCGCAGGGCCGCCTGGCCGAGGCGTTCCAGATCGTACGAACCGAGTGACGGTGGTCAGCGGCGGTCAGCCCGGCTTACGGGCCACGTACAGACTGTCCATCTGTCCATCTGTCCATCTGTCCATCTGTCCATCGGATCGTCCGGGACGTCGTGCACCTGGATGCCCGTGAAGCCCGCGTCGGCGAGCATCCGCTGGGCCAGCTCCGCGCCGCGGCCTACTCCTCGAAGTACGCGTCCAGCACGGCGTCAAGCTCCTCGTCCCAGGCCCCGAGCGCCGCCTTGTCGGGCGCGACCACCTCACCGGGGTACCACCGGCTGCCCTCGGTGTGCACCGTGACGGTGAAACGACGCCCGAACCGGGAGTGGCTGGTCTCGACGGCCAGGATCTCGTCCCAGCCGAACTCGGCCTCCTGGTCGTCCAGCGTGTACCGGACGCCCGCGCGATCAGCGGTGATCGAGCCCCGCCGATCGGACACGGAAAACGACGGCCCGCCGCCCTCCGCGCCCTCCGCACCCTCACCGTCCGCTTCGGCTTCGGCTTCGGGTTCGGGTTCGGCAGCCGCTTCGGCTTCGGCCTCGGCACCCCCCGTATCAACGTCCGCCTCCGCCGGTTCCACCACCTGCTCGGGCTCCCCCGACTGCTCCGGGTCCTCCGGCTGCTTGGCGGCGACCGGTACCGTCAGGCCCGGAATGTGCACGGGGTCGGCCGCGACGGGCAGGGGCGCGATGTTCTTCTTCTGCTGCTCCACGCCACCGGAGTATGGTCGAACATCCTGTGCGAAGACCAGCTCGCACCGGCCCTCGCAACCGGTCTCCGTCACGGGTGTGGCGGAGACCGGTCGCCGTATGCGGCACGGCGGTACCGCGTCAGCGGTAGATGAGCAGGTCCGATTCCGTCGCGGCCGTGAGGGTGTAGCGGGTGCCCACCAGAGGGCGGCCCGCGTACAGGCGGATCAGGGTGGGGACGTCGCCGTGGTAGGCGGCCGGGGCGCGGCTCGGTGTCTCGTTGCCCAGGACCAACGGCTCGGGGTGGTCCGGGACGTACGCGTACAACCGCGGGGTTTCGCGGCTGCGGCTCGCCTCCGCGAGGAGGGGCAGGGCGTGCCGTGTGCTGTCGCCCGCGTACGCGCCCGGCGCGCCGAACGCCTCGCGTACGTCCCCGGCGTGCACCCACTCCCCCAGCGCGACCGCGTCGAGCCGCCCGTCCTCATGCCCGGCGATGACCGGCCCGGCCTCGGTCAGGCCGTACTCCAGCTCGTCGACGATCCTGGCTAGCGGCCAGTCGGCGCGCTCGGCGACGTCCGCCGCGTTCGACTCCGGGGAGAACACCCCCTCCTCAAGCCGCCCCTCCACGATGCGGACGAGCGCGGCCCCGCAGTGCGCCAGCACCTCGCGTACGGTCCAGCCGGGGCAGGCCGTGCGGAGCGCGAACCGGTCGTCGGGGGTGGCGCGGAGCAAGGCGATGAGGGCGTCGCGTTCGGTGGTGAGGAGACGGGCCGGGAGGTTCGGGTCGCGGGGGCGTGAGCCGGTGGCGGTCGCGGTGGTCACTTGGGCGCCTTCGCTAGTAGCGGTAGTGGTCGGGCTTGTAGGGGCCCTCGACCTTCACACCGATGTAGTCCGCCTGCTCCGGGCGCAGTTCGGTGAGCTTGACGCCGAGGGCGTCGAGGTGGAGGCGGGCTACCTTCTCGTCCAGGTGCTTGGGCAGGACGTACACGTCGGTCGGGTAGGACTCCGGCTTGGTGAACAGCTCGATCTGGGCCAGCGTCTGGTCCGCGAAGGAGT
The DNA here is from genome assembly GCF_054788135.1 of Streptomyces sp. O3. Lineage (NCBI taxonomy): Bacteria > Bacillati > Actinomycetota > Actinomycetes > Kitasatosporales > Streptomycetaceae > Streptomyces > Streptomyces sp. O3. Next base: position 67 of record NZ_JBTVYK010000009.1, on the reverse strand, counting down.
TGGACATCACGAAGGACGGGTGGCCGGTGGCGTTGCCCAGGTTCAGCAGACGGCCCTCGGAGAGCAC